>JBFLZX010000024.1:0-23543 GCA_040756075.1 Patescibacteria group bacterium
ATATAAGTAGAAGCGGGGCAAAATTTTTGTTTCACGAAAATTTTGCCCGGACTCTATTAACAAAAAATTTATGGCAAAACAAAGAATTATCAAAAGCCTTTTAGGAATAGGCATTTTGTTTTTAGGGATGTTTGTGTTTGGGGTCACCGTTAGGGCTTTTTCGACTTCAGATGATCTTTGGAGTTGGGAGCAGGTAAATCAAGATGGTTTTGGGGATGCAAAAAATTATTATGTTAGCCAGTTTTATGAGGCGGGAGATGCATTTTATGCAGTAGTAAATAAAGGAGAAAAAATGACATTCACTAATGAATATGGAACGAATGTTTTGCCTTATACTAAAAAATTAGAAATATATAGGACAGAGGATGGAAAAGATTGGACATCTGTATTTACAAAAGAAGTTTCATCGGGAGAAAAATATAAAAATCATTATTTAAAAGGAGAATTAGCAAATGTAAGCAATACTCTTTATTTTTGGGGAAGTGGTCAGTACGAAATTCCTTTTGTTTTTAAATGTTCCTTAGATTCAAAATGCGATGAAAATTCTGACTGGACAAATATTAATCTTCCAGAAGATTTTATTGGAACATGGGAAACAGCTGATACAATTTATGCTAATATTGTGGATTTTAAGGCTTATATTGTCGACAGTAAACTTTATATCATTGGAACTACTACTGGAAGTGATAGTGGCAGTAGAGTGATAGTTTATTCTTTAGAAAATAATGACAGTTGGCAAATTGTAGGAACGGAGATAAATAAAACAGGGGCGTATGGCAGGTCAACGTCGTATATACGCAGTTTTTTGAAATTTAATAATAATTTGTATTTAATTACCAGCATTGGTTGGAATAATCTTTTTACCGCGGATCAATCACAAATTGTTGTTTACCGATTGGATAGCGATATATGGCAGATAATCGCACCGAGTGAAGGTTGGGGAGGCGTGAAGTGGTATGCTGCTAATGCTAATATTGTTTGGAATGGTTATTTGTATGTAACAACTCATGCAATAAATGAATGCCCGGGCGGTGGCTGGTACTGTTATTGGATAGGCAATACACCTTCAGAAATTTGGCGGACAAGTGATGGTAGTAGCTGGGAAAAAGTAGTTTCAGAGAGTAATCAAGTATTAGATATTCAAAAATTCGTTGTGTTCGACGATTATTTATACGGCATCCGTGCTTATAACAATGGTATTTGGCGAACAAAAGATGGAACAAGTTGGGAAGAGATAATGAAGGATACAGCGTTGGGGCAGGCAAATATGGAAATACTTTCTTATAATGTCGGAGGAGAGCTTATTGATTATTTTAAAGATAATAATTATCAACAAAATTTTTATTTAACTGCTGGTGGTTCAGGATGGCGAAGTATAAATGGCGAAGATTGGTATAAGGTTAGTCCGGCCTATTTCGGTGATTCTGAAAATAATAAAGGAATTTCTACCTGTTCAATGTTTAAAAATAGTTTGTATTGTGGCACTCTTACAGGAGGAAGCACATCCAACGCTACAGGCGAAATATTTGGTCCAAAAGGTACTCAAGTCTGGCGCACTTCTTTAGATCCTTATTCTTCCACAGACCAAATTGATGTGGCGGGCAATGAAGCAAAGATAAGTTTAGATGTTGGCGACAAAGATTACAATGATCTTCAGGCAAAAGTTGAGTATCTTTATAGAGATACCTGGCAGGCAGCACGAAATTTATCAAGAGTAAAAACAACTTATGGCAAGCCGGTTTTGCAAAGGCAGGAGGATTACCAGATCCAAAATGTTTTAACAAATAGAAACGGCCAAAATAAATTGAAATTTAAGTGGCAGGCACAAAAAGATCTTAAAGCCGCTGGTTTAGGCGAAGCAAAAATTAAAAAAGTTAAAAAAATGAGGGTAACCCTTTTTGATAGCAAAGGATTTTATACCCATACCTTTAATTTAAAAAGCGCTAAATCTGCTTCAAAAAAATTCACCCAGCTGAAACAATATCTCAATAAAAAAACAGGAGTTCAAAAATTTACCTTTGTTTTAAAGAAACTAGCAAAAAAAGATAAGAAAAAAGGTTACTTGACTTTAAACTATCTTGGTAATAAAGACTTTTTGCCAGGCGGCATGACTAAAAAGACTTTGGCTTATGGCTGGAAAGTAAAGGCAAACTTAAAAAAGAAATTTAACATTAAGTGGATCTTCCAATACGAAAAGAAAGATTTGAAAAAAGCAGGCTTAAAAGAAAAGAACTTTGCTTTGTATCATTACAATGCCAAGACTAAGAAATGGACAAAACTTTCACAAGCAAAGCAGAACAAGAAGAAAAACAAATTCACAGTTATCTTTACTTACTTCAAATCGCCGACAAATTACTTTGTCATTGGAGCGAAATAAGTTTGAAGGCTCGGTTTAGTTTGAAAACCCCGCATTGTTTGCGGGGTTTTAAGTTTGAGGGAATTTTGGTATAATAAAATCACGAATCATTCACAAATTTAATCACGAATAACACTAATAAATATTAGTGGAATTTGCGGTAAATTAGCGCAAATTAGCGATTTATGCTCACAAACCAAAATTTCAAAAAAATCACTGACTATATTTGGGAGATTTCAAAATCTTTTAGAAAAGACATGAAAGTGCCGGGAAGAATTTATGCCGCGGAGTCAATGCTTGAAAGTATAGAAGATGAAGCAATTGGGCAAGTAATAAATGTTGCCACTCTTCCGGGAATTGTAAATTATAGTTTAGCCATGCCTGACATACACGTGGGCTATGGTTTTGTTGTTGGCGGAGTAGCGGCAATGGAATATCCAAAAGGTATTATTTCTCCTGGTGGAGTCGGCTATGACATATCATGCGGGATCAGAATATTAAAATCAAACTTTATCCAGAAGGAAATTCAGCCGCAATTAGATAGAATTGCTATGGAAATTCAGAAAGAAATTCCTTCAGGCTTAGGAAAAGGTAGAAAAACTAAATTTTCAATTACGGAAATTAATAAAATTTTAGAGGGAGGCGCAAAATATTTATTTAAGAATGGCTATGGAGAAAAAGAAGATTTAGAGAATTGCGAATCAAACGGTTATTTATCTGAAGCTAATGCTTCTTATGTTTCTGATCAAGCAAAACAGCGCGGCAGAGATCAAGTCGGCACTTTAGGATCGGGAAATCATTTTTGCGAAGTACAAAAAGTAGATGAGATTTTTGATACGGAAGTTGCTAAAATTTTTGGGCTATTTAGAGATCAAATTGTAATTATGGTTCATTGTGGCAGTCGCGGCCTTGGGCATCAAGTAGCGACAGATTACATTCGTTTAATGATGTCAGCGATGCAAAAATATGGAATAAGTTTACCTGATCGAGAATTAGCCTGTACGCCATTTAATTCTGATGAAGGACAGAAGTATTTTAAAGCAATGTGTGCAGCAGCGAATTATGCCTGGGCAAATCGGCAGATGATAACTCATTATATAAGGAAAGCCTGGGAGAAAATTTTTAAAAATGAAAAATTAACTTTACTTTATGATGTTTCTCATAATATTGCTAAGGTCGAAAAATATAATGGTAAAAAACTAATTGTCCATCGCAAGGGAGCGACGCGGGCATTTGGGCCTGGTCGGCCAGAAATTCCGGAAAAATATCGCAAAGTTGGCCAACCAGTTTTAATTCCAGGTTCAATGGGCACTGCTTCTTATGTTTTGGTTGGCACAAAACAGGCAGAGAAAGAGACATTCGGAAGTACGTGTCATGGGAGTGGTCGCATCATGTCACGCAAGCGGGCAAAAAAAACTTTTTGGGGCTCAACCTTGCGGGCGCAATTAGAAAAACAAGGAATTATTATTCGCTGCGAATCTAATGCTGGTTTATCTGAAGAAGCACCAGGCGCGTACAAAAATGTAGAAGATGTAGTTGAAGTTGTCCATCAAGCAGGGATTTCTAAAAAAGTTGCCAGACTAAAGCCACTTGTTGTCATTAAAGGCGAATAAGGTATTAAAAAGTTTTATTTTATGCTATAATATAAATAATGAATTGGTCTCGAGTTAGCTCTGTTTTTTGTCATTCTGACCCCGCCGAAACATTGAGAAAGAATCCCTAAAAATAATGAGATCCTTTGCTTCACTCGGAATGATATTAGACGCCAAGTTTTAATTATTTTTTAAGTTTATTTCAGCTAAAAAATGCAATAGCTAGCTACTATTTTATAGCAAATTTATTAATTAACTCAAAAAAACTACTTGCCCTATTAAAAATTCCGCTTTTAAAAATGTAGAATTTTTAAAAGGAGCAACATAATGTTTTTATTATGAAAAAAACAATTTTATTTGTCGGCGCGCTGTTTCTTCTCGCGCAAATTTTTCCCGCTGGCTCTTTTGCCGGAGACAAATTTGAGCCAATTGTGGACACACAAACCCGGGCAGTAGCAACGAACTTAGGTCTTTTTGGGGGACAATCTAACGACATTGAAGTAGATCCAACAAGCGACAATGTTTATATCACTACTTTTGCACCAAATGGCTTTTTTATTTCTAATGATAAGGGTGAAACCTTTCATGGTTTACCTAGTGACGTAAATTTTGGTACAGGTAAGGAAGTAGAGATTAATCTTGCAAACGGCGATGTTTATGTTTTAATTGGCGATTCGCTTTTAAAGAGTACAGACAAAGGAGCGACTTTTGACGATATTACGAAAAATTTTGGGATAAATAATGCTTTAGGACAAAAATTATTTTACGGTCACAGTAAGCTTTTGGTAGGAAAAAATCCTGGGCAAAATAGCAATGCTAATTTAGATATCAGCACTAATGGAGGAGCAAGTTTTTCATCAGTTACAGTTGGCAATGGCGGTTCAATTGTTGCTTTAGCTTCTTCTTCGGTAACTGACACTTTTTATGCCGCTGCTTCTGACGGCAATAGTGAAAAATTATATAAAAGCACAGATGGCGGTGCCACCTGGACAGAAATAAGTATTCCTTCTGGTCAGCGAATTAGCACGATTGGAATTGATCCGGCACAAGTTGCAGGCCAAGATCGTATTGTTATCAGCAATACCCGCGGCGACACAAGTAATAGCGTTATGTCAGTCAATAACGGTGCTACATGGACATCCTTAGTTGATGCAAATGGTCAGCCAATTGCTATGAACTACATTGCTTTTGATGGGGAGCGAATGTATATTGGTCATCATTATTCAACTGATGGCGGAGCAACTTGGGCCAGTTTTAGCAATCAAACTCCGCGTTCAACAGTTTATGCTGATGTTTTTGCTTTTGATTCAAATAATCGTAATATTCTTTTCACAAATAGTGTTTATGGTTTAGCAAAAAGTATTGATCGGGGTGTTTCTTGGGATGATAAAGTGGCAGGTGTTACTTCAGTCAAAGTTTATGATATTACTCAAGCAAATAAAAAAGGAGTTGTCTATATTGCTGCTAACGGCGGACTGGGCAAGACAACTAATTTTACTTCTGGCACGCCTGATTGGCAGTATCCTTTGCCTGGAACCGGCGATGCAACAGCTTATGCTGTTTGGGTAAAGCCAGATAATCCAGATGTTGTTCTTTTTGGTGATCATAATTTAATTAAAAAGAGTACCGATGGTGGTGCTACTTGGACAGCTGTAACGCATTTAGGCGGTCCGGATAATAATCCTGGTCCGGGAAATATTACCGAAATAATTTCTCTTCCCGGAGATGACAAGACAATTTTTGCTTCATTGAAAAATGACGATTTAGCAAGAACTGATTCAGGTTATGTTTTTAAAAGTACTGATGGCGGAGACAGTTGGACAAATTTGCATATGTCTGATAATTGGCCTGTTTCTTCTTTAGCCGTTGCCAAGAACGGTGATGTTTATGCCGGAGTAAGCAGCGGGGATGCAGATGTTTCTTTGGGAATTTATAAATACAGCAACGGCGACTGGGAAAAATTAAAAAAAGCGCCAAGCGCCTCAGTATCAAGCGTTTTAGCTGATCCGGAAAATGCGGATGTTATTTATGCGGCAGTGGGCGGCAGTAAAGGCAGTCCGCAAGGCGGCGGTTTGTATAAATCAACTGATGCTGGTGCGACTTGGGATAATATTAGCAATAATAAAGGCAGTGGTTTGGCTGATGTCCATAATTTAGATACTTTAACTGTCCAAACCTCAACTTCTCCAAATACACTTTATTTAAGCGGTCAAGATGGCAAAACGCTTAATGGCGCGATTTACAAATCGTCTGATGCTGGTAAAACTTGGGGAAAGTTTTACACCGGCTTAAAACAAGAAGGATTTTATGCTTTAATGTTTGATGGTTTGGCAGCAGGCAATGATCGCGGTCTTTATGGAATTAAAGGCAAAGTTAAAGTTGCAGCAAAAGCGAATGCTAAGAAGGTAAAACGCGGACAAAAAGCTGTTTTCACAGTCGCCTTAAAAGATGCCGCAACCAAGAAAAAATTGGCCAAACGCCAAGTCACCCTTTATAAAAAAGTTGGCAAAAGCAAAAGATGGAAACTCGTCAAGAAATTTAAGACTAATAAAAAAGGAAAAGCTGTAATTTCTGCCAAAGCAAAAAAGAAAACCATCTTCCAGTTTCGTTTTAAGCCAAAGAAAAAATCTGATAAAGCCGAATATACTCTTTCAAAATCAAAGAAAATCAAAATAAAAATTAAAAAATAATTTAAGAATTTTGTATCTAGTATCTTGAATTGAATATAGAATTTTAATGTAATTCTATATTCCGTATTCGTTATTCAATTCCAGATACAAGATTCGAGATACAAGATTCAAAAATTTTTATGAAAAACATTACAAAGTTAAGCATTGTCTTTGGGGCAATTTTTATTTGCCTTTTTGCAGTGTCTGCGGCGCAAGCCTCAACGTCAAAAACAATTACCGGTCAGGTTTTAAAATCTGACGGCACGGCTGTAACTAATGCGATGATCGTGCCTAGTCGAACAGACAGCGGCGATATGACTGGGGTAAGTTCTGGAAATACTGACGCTTCGGGAAATTATTCTTTATCTTTGCCTGCTGCAGACTGGTCGTTAACTGTGCGTCCCCAAACTTTTGCCACTGATTGGGGGTATTTTGGTTCGCCGCAAATTGTTGTTTTTAATCACGATGAATCTTTAGAATCAAAAACGCAGAATTTTACAGTAACAAAAACCGACGCGGTAATTGCAGGAACTTTGTTATATTCTGATGGTAATACGGCGCATGGTTCTCAAGTTAGTGCAGTAAACAGCGAAGGCAAAGGGGTGACTGTGCAGGCAGGAGCAGGCGGTGTTTTTAGTATTCCTGTGGTGGCAGGCGCCTATTCAGTTGAAATTGGCTGGCATCCAGAAATGTCAACTCAAGCTTTTTCGCGGCAAACAGTAACTGTTACAAGCGGCGAGACAAAAGATGTTGGAACGATTACCGCTTCGCTAATGGATTCGCATATCACAGGCACAGTTTCTGGGGTTAGCCCGGGTTTTGGCCAAGGAATGACAATTCGAGCTTGGCAAAAAGACGGCAATGTCACTTTAAATACTGATACTGACGCAAATAAATCATTTGATTTTACTGTTTCCCCAGGTACCTGGCTTTTGGGTCCGGGCGGCGGCGGCCAGTCGCATCATTTTTTTGTTCGCTCGCCAATTGAAGTAACAATTGATTCGCACGGTCAAACTGTAAATGTTGATTTTCCTTATGTTGCCGGAGATTATTTTGTTGCCGGCTCAATTACTGACGAAAATGGAGCGCCAGTGGATTTAACTGGCATTGGCACAATTTATGTCCGCGATGAGCGAGGCCAGACTTTTACTAATTTTGTTGAAGGCTCGCAATATCAGATTATTTATCCATCAGATTATATGACGGAAAATATCAAAGTCGGTTTAGAGATTTTACCAAATGCGCAAGTTGGCGGATTTACTTATTCTTTCAAAGAAGAAAAAGATTTAGTAATGACTTCTGATCATGGAGATGCAAATTTGGTGGTAAAAAAAGACGAAGAAACAATTTCCGGTCAACTTCGTGATGCAAATGGCAATGTAATTACAAATTTGCCAACGCCGATTCGTATTGTTGGTGCAGATTCTAATGGCAATGTAAAAACTAGCGATGTAAAATCTGATGGGACTTATTCTATGAGCGTTGCTGATGGTGCTTGGCGGCTTGGCGTAAAAATTTTAGATGAAAGCACAAATTATTATATTCTTAATCCTGATAACGAGGCAACCGTTGCGGATAAATCAACATCTACTCTAGATGTAGCTGTTGCTCAAACAGATTCAACAATTACGGGCCAAGTTTTAGATAAAGATGGGAATACAGTTGCTCGCACTGCGGTTTTAGCAAAAGCTGGAGATTTAAGTTTTAAAACCGAAACTGATGATAGCGGGAATTTCTCTTTAGGTGTAAAATCCGGTCTAAGCTATAGTTTAACTATGGGCATGCCCAGCAGTTTGTCTGGCAATTTACCTTTCATAACCCATACTTCTGCTGGCGGAGTGGCAACTCTGCGCATGCAAGGAACAGACGCAATTATTTCTGGAAAAATGTATTTAGGAAATAGTGCGGTCTCGCAAGGGTATGTCAAAGCTTGGGCAGATGATGGCGCATTTGCAAAAGCAGATGTTGCAAGCGATGGATCATATTCGTTAGTGGTTGTTTCAGGAAAAAAATGGTATTTGGCTGGTGCAAGTATCAATGAAACTAAGGCCTATGTTTCCGAAATAATTGAATTAACGCCAAGCGCAACTAATACTTTAAATATATCTTTAGGAGAAAATTATTATAATTTCCCGCCAGTCACGATTGAGAAATTTTATGCTAACGATTCAAAAGTTTTTGCTTTAAAAGATGGGACAGTAATTCAATTGCCGGCTTATGCTACTGGCACCAGTGGCAGCGGCAGTCAAGAGAGAACCTTAATGGCTATACCAACAATTGATTTAGCTTCACAAACAAATTCTCAGACCTTGCCGATTGGTTATAATTTTGAAATAAGAGACGAAAATAATGTAAAAATCACGAACTTTAATCAGCCAGTTTTAGTAATTTTTGCCTGGAATCCGAAAATTACTGATGAAATGGGCGCCGACACCGCAAGTCTTGAACCAAAATATTGGGATTCTGGAAATTCTTTGTGGCGCGGTATGGGAATGAATATAAAAAATTCTACAAATAACACGAATGTAATTGTTACAGATCACTTTACCTCTTTTGGTTTAGCAAGCGCGAGTTTGGGCAATGTTAAAAAAGCTCAAAACTATATTGTTGCCACCCCAGCCAAAAATAATTCTTCTTTAATAAAAATCTACAATGCCGCAGGCAAGAAATTTAAACAATTTTATGCTTTTAAAAAGAAGCAAAAAGGAAATTTTAAGTCGCAAACCGCAGATTTTAATGGCGATACAGTTTCTGAAGTTTTGGTTTATTCGGGCGAGAAGACGAAACTAGGTATGCAGCTTTTTACAAAAAATGGAACGAAATTTTTAACAAAAAATCTTTATCCATTTGGTAAAAAATATAATAAAGATTATATAGTTGCGACAAGTGATTTTAATGCTGATGGCAAGGCAGAGTTAATTGCGGCAAATTATGGGAAAAACTCGCAAATCAAGATTTATAAATATGGCGCGAAAAAGTTTTCTTTATGGAAAACAATTAAGCCATATGGAGCTGCAGCAGAAAATGTGAATGTGATTAGTGCAGATATTGCCAAAAAACATCCGGGCAAAGAATTAATTGTTAGCAGCAAAAATCAAAGACAAGTAAAAGCATACTATTTTGCGGGCAAGAAATTTAAGATGTTAAAAAAGTTTTCGCCATATAATAAAGCAGGTGGAATAAATTTAGCCGCAGGCGATGTAAATAATGATGGCATTGACGAATTAGTTGTTTCGCCAAAAGCCGGAGCGTTAAAAGGAAAAGCAAAAGTTTATAAATTCACAAATAAATTTGTTTTGCTAAATAGTTTTTATAAAGACGTTTTTGGTTATGGCGCGAATGTAAATTTAGCTGATGTTAATGCTGATGGAAAAACAGAAATGATTGTAAGTCCAGAAATTGGTAATTTGATTTCAGTAAAAGTTTATAAGTTGGTCGGAGCGAAAAAAATTAAACTAATAAAGAGTTTTGCGCCATTTAAAACAGGTTTGATAAACATTCGGGCAGCAGATTTGAATCGCGATGGAAAAGCAGAAATCGTTGTTGCTCAAAAAAGCGGAAATTTGGTGAAAGTTTATAGATATGCTTCGAAAAAATTTTCTGTTTTAAAAAAGTTAAAGCCTTTTGGCAAAAAATACAGTAAAGGCATTAATTTTTCGCTGTTAAAGTACTAACGATAAAAAATAATTTTGCATTATTCCATTTGGATAAGTACGTCGTGATCTTTCTATAGAGATTTGGTTTCTTTTCTGGAACAACCTTGTGCACGCAAGAATGTTGGCGACTTGCAGTAGTGGTTGGAAACTTATACAAGCAGGCGGTTTTTGAACCCGCTTGCTTTTGTGTTATAATTTAGAATATATGGGCAATCATAAACTATTTTCTTTTGAAGATCTTTTAAAAAAATCCTGGGAGTTGTTTTCCCGCGGAATGACTTTGTTTTTAACAATTCAATTTATTGTTTTTGGCGCAAGTTTTGTCATTGCTTTTATTTTTGCCGGCCTTGTTGTTTTAGGAACACTGATTTTTCCGCTTGCAATTTCGGCTTTAGCTATTTTTAAAGACAATACAAACGTCCAAGCCGCAAGTCTTTTACTTGCTTTATTTGCGAGTTTAGTTATTGGTCTGGCAATGATTTTGCTTTTCGTTGGTTTATTTAGTTTAATTATTTTAGGCCAAATCGCCTTAATTTTAGCAATTGATGATTCTAATAAACCCCCACACCAAAATTTTTGGTGTGGGGGTAAAAATAAAGCACTGGATTATCGAGAATATTTTAAATTGGCTTGGCAAAAATTTTGGCCGGCGCTCGGATTATTTTTGCTTTGCGGCTTAATTGTCGGCGCCGGATTTATATTTTTTATTTTACCCGGCGTAATTTTGGGATTTTTCTTAATTTTTGTTCCGTATATCTATGTTTTGGAGAATAAAAAAATTACTGATTGTATTTCCGAAAGTTTTAGGTTGGTAAAAAATAATTTTTGGGATATTGCAGCGCGTTATTTGATTATTTATTTGATCATCGTAGCAGTAACAATGTTTTCGAATTTTATTCCTTTTATGGGCTGGGCAGTAAGTATATTTATTGGAATATTTACCGCAATTTATGTTTACCTGCTTTATAAAGATATAAAAAGTGCGAATTATAAATATTAAGATTTATGGTTTGTGTTAATAATTAAATCATATGGTCAAAATGAAAAAAATTATCGTCTATTTAGCGGCGATTATTATGGTGGTGCTTTTGATAACACCAGTCGCTTTTGCCGGCTACAAAAAATATTCCGGCACCTACAAGGGTAAATGGGAAACTTACAATATGTCTTGTCCTTCCATTTATCGTGATAGCAATGGTATCGCGAATTTAAAAATAAAAGTTAAAAAGAAAGGAAAATTTACAGGAACAATAAAATTTGATGGAACGCCATACAAAGCGTCAGGAAAGATTAAAAAAGGAAAAATAAAATTACACTTTCTGGGATATTCTTCTAAATATGATTATAACGGTACAATAAAAGGCAAAAAGATTAATATGATAGCTTTTAATAACGATGCAGCAGGCGATAGATTGTGTCTTAGCGGCTGGAAGCAGAGGATGCGATTAAGTAAATAAAGATTACAAAAAGCCTTAAAAAAGGCTTTTTGTAATATGCCTGGCAGTGAAAATTCGACCGCTACTGTGCAATAAATTAATTGTCGAATTTCTGCTACCGGGTATGATGAAGATTTTTAGAATAATTATTTTATCCCTTTTATTATTTTTTCAAGCTCGGTTTTTGCCAAACCTTTTTAGAAAATACAAAAATTTATAGTCTTAGCGCTTTTCGAGAAAATTTTAAAAAGATATTATTATCAGTAAAACTCTTGATAATTTCGTATTTTAAAGTATAATTTTAAGATAGTAATAATTTAAACCAATGATCGAAAAAGGCGAAGGAGGATTATCAGAGGAAGTTTTAGGGGCTAACGCAGAGAGTGAAGTTAAAAGCAGCGCCGGACAAGAAGTAGAACCGACGAAAGACAAAGAACCGAAATGCGAAAAAGAAAAAAGAGATCCGACAGAAGTTGTCAGTGAATTTTTAATAAGATTTAAAAGAAGAATTCAAGAGAAAGAAGATGAAGAGGCATTTTCCAAAATTCCCATTTTTTCTGAATTAACTGAAGAGCATTTTGCTCCCAAAATGCTGCGCGCTATTTATAGAGAAGACGAATTAGAATCATTAGCTGAAGCAGTAGAAGCGTTTTTAGAGTTAGAAACACAAATAAAACCAAAAGCCTCTGAAATTTATCAAGCATTGGCAAAAAGTTCAGCCCCCTCTCCATTTATTGATAAATTAAAAGACAGTTTGACTTATTATGCATTTGATTTAGGAGACATAACCGCTCGCAAAATCTTAAGGGATATTCTTGTTATTGGAGTAAAAATGGAAACTGAAAGAGGAGATAATTTAAAGGATAATACTTTGAGATGGACAGCATGGGGATTAAAAGAAGCACAATATTTTTGGGCAGTACAGTTAGACCAAAAGCGCGACGAAGAACCAGAAAGAAAAGAATTAAATATTTACGGATTTGATGAAGTTAATGAAGAAGGGATTTCGGGCAATGAAAGATTAAGAGAAATTTTAAGAGAGCTTAATCTTGATAGATTATTTTCTTTTTATATAAGAGAGATAGGTTATACTGAAGATGATGAATTTCCAGAAGCTTATGGAATAAAAAACGCAAAATCAGGCGGCGAATATCGTCGTTATGGCATTGTAAAACTTGCTGCCACGAGGAAGCCAACAATATTTGATGTTGAGATTTTGATCCACGAATGGGGCCATTCTATTGATCCCCGGCTCGAGGGAAATAGTTTGCCGTCAATATCATTATTAGACCAATTGAATTTATTTGAATTATGGCAGAGAATTAGAAAAGAAGAACCGGTTGAAGTTACTTCGTATATCAGCAGAATAAATAATCCTGATAAAGAAACAGAAGATGAACTTGAAAGAAAAGAGGATTGGGCAGAAAGTTTTATGTTGTTTTTAACTGACCCCGATTTTTTAAAGACGAAAGCTCCGAGACGGTATGAATTTTGTCGGGCTTGGTTTGAAAGATTTGAGCCGGACTTTGATTACGAAAGATTTTATGCCGCTTATTCTAAATTGCTGGAAAAAGAATATTTAAAAAATGAAGCATATGAAAAAGAAACAAATCAAAATCAAGAATAGAAAAAACGAACACATCGTTGATTTGATAGTTCTACAGGACCGAAGATATGATTTTGTGATAAAAAAACCCGGCGATTATAAATTGCTTGAATTTTTGCTTAAAAAATATTTTCACGAAGGAATAAAAGAAATGGGAGAAATAATTTTTAAAAACCCCATTATGCCTACTGATAAAGATTTTTTAAACAGTTTGGCAATTAAATTAGGCCAAGTGGGATATTTATTAGAAATTGTTGATTGAGAAATATTAGAGAGTAAAGAGATTATAGATATTATTTTGAAAGTTTAACAGACAAAGATGGAAAAATTTATAAAAATTAATAAGAATTTATGAGAGAAAAACCTTTCTTCACTACAGAGGTTGATGAAAAAAATTTTATGGAAGGGATAAGAAATAAAGCTCGAGAGGCGGCAAAGGTTTTGGCGTTTATTATGATGACAACTTTTGGCCCATCCGCACTTATGGCAAAAGAAAGAATTGAAAGACCTTCATCTGAAGCAGAAGAAATAACTGTTATTCATAAAGAAAAAAGGGAAAAGAGACCTCTATCGATTTTTTATGTTGAAGGTGAGACAGGAGAAGGGAGCCCGGCCGCAAATTTACGTGTTATCCACCAAGGCAATCCAAAAATTAGAGGAGATGAATTTATGTGTGAAGGAAGATTTGTTGGCGGCCCAAAAAATTTTTTTGAAATGGTTTGTCAAGGAAAGATAGAAAATTTGCCATCCTTTCAGAACAATATTAATAATATTTCTATTTCTTACGGATCTTTTGCTGAAAATAAAGATCTGGCGATGGAAGGAGAGAAAATTAGGCTGGGGATTGCCTATTTGGCTGAACTTAATCTTCTTCGGGAAGGAGCGGAGCTTATTAAAAATGGCAAGTGGGTAAGAAAAATTATTGATGAAAATTTTGAGAGAGAAATGCAAAAATTTAGAAAAAAATATCCAGAGATTTATCTGAAACTGTAAAATTTTTCCCATTTTTCTTATTGTTCCTTTGTTAATTTCTTAAAGAATGGATTTTAATTATCGCATTTTGGATTAGTATGAAACCGCTATTATGAGAATATTTAAAATAATTATTTTATTTTTATTTTTGATTTCTCCGAAGATTATTTTTGCCAAGCCATCTTTGGATAGTATCAAAACTTACGCCAATGCTTATTTTGAATACAAAGCCCACGATTTAAAAAAATTAAAAAAATTTGATATTGTTGTTATTGATCCCTATGATGTGCCAAATAAAAAATTTGTTACCAATTTAAAAAAATCTGGCACAATTGTTTTGGCGTATATTGATATTGGGGAAGCGGAGGTGTGGCGAGTGTATTTTAAGAACATGCCGAAAGATTTAATAATTAAAGAAAATCCTGATTGGCCGGGTAATTTTTTTGCAAATGTAAATGATCTGCGCTGGCATAAGATTATATTAAACGAAGCAATTTCTTATCTATTTCAATGGGGAAACTATGATGGTTTAATGCTCGATATGCTGGACACAGTTGATGAATATCCAGAACTAAAACCTGGGATGATAAGTTTAGTAAAAAAAATTCATAAAAAATATCCGAAATTATTAATTGTCCCCAATCGCGGGTTTGTAGTTTTGCCTCAAATTTCTAAATACATCGATGCTATTAAATATGAAGAAATGTGTTCGCGTTATGACTTTGACGAAGAAAAATATATTTACGAAGATGACGAGGGTGAACAAAAAGTTTTGTTTAAGGTTTTAAAAAAACACAAAATGCCGGTTTTGGTTTTGGATCATCTTCAGACACATCCAAAAAATTTAAAAATGGCAAAAAGATGCTTTAATAAAGCCAAAAAAATGACAAAAAAAACTGGCGCAAAATTTCTGTGGTACGGCAATTCAATAAAACAGGATTTGCCGATTTGGAGTTTTTTGCCTTATCGCGTAGGAAAAAAATAATTTTAAATATGCCGCTTATTCAACTTCAAAATATCAAAAAAATCTATAAATTAGGTAAAATAGAAATTCCTGTTTTGCACAAGGTTGACTTAAAAATTCAAGAGGGAGAGTTTTTGGCTATTATAGGACCGTCTGGCTCGGGAAAGTCAACGCTGATGAATATTATCGGTCTTTTGGACAGACCAACAAAAGGAGAGTATTTTTTGAAAGGCAAAGATGTAAGTTTTAAATCCGGATGGGAACAGGCAAGATTGCGTAACCAGGAGATTGGTTTTATCTTTCAAACTTTTAATTTATTGCCGCGTTTGAATGTTCTAGACAATGTGATTTCGCCAATGATTTATGCCAAAATTCCAGCAAAAAAAAGAAAAGAAAAAGCGCACGAAATTTTAAAAGCGGTTGGGCTGTCAAAAAGAGTAAAGCACAAACCAAACGAACTTTCTGGCGGAGAGAAGCAGCGAGTGGCAATTGCCCGCGCTCTTGTTTGCGACCCCTCAATTATTCTGGCTGATGAGCCAACTGGAAATTTAGATTCAAAATCCGGCGGCGAGATTATGGAAATTTTTAAGAAATTAAATAAACAAGGTAAAACAATTATTGTTGTGACCCATGAAAAAGTAGTGGCAGATTGTGCCCGAATGACGATTAGGCTACTTGACGGAAAGATTGTATAGATTAAATCCAAATGTCAAAGTTCAAATGCCAAATGAATGATAGAAAATCGAAATTAGTTGATAGAAACTGGAAATTGGTAATGGAAAATAGAAATTAGAAATTAGTTACAATTTTCTATTCTCTAATTTCTATTACCATTTTCTAATTTCCAATAACTATTTTCTAGTTTCTTTGAATTTCATTTGTCATTTGGATTTTGAAATTTAAAATTTTTTAAGTTTATGCTTTTTCTTGAAAATATAAAAATAGCTTTAAAAGCTTTGTGGTCAAATAAAGTGAGATCGGCTTTGACAATGCTGGGAATTATTATTGGTGTTTTTTCCGTTGTTATTTTAATGGGAATCGGCGAAGGAGTGCGAAAAGGGGTTTCAAAACAGATTCAACAGCTTGGTTCTAATATTGTAACCATTGTGCCGGGTAAAATTGAAGAAGGCCAATCTTTTAATCCCGCCACAACTATTGGCTCAACCACTTTGAAAAATGATGATGTCAGCGCAATCCGCGATCAAGTTTTTGAAATTGAAAAAATTTCGCCGCTAACTTTGCTTGGCGGTGTCGTGAGTGCTGGGGATGTTAAAAGCCCGACAACTATGTCGCTTGGGGTCAGCGAGGATTTTTTTGCCATTGTTGATGATAAATTATCTGAAGGTCGGTTTTTTGACAAAAATGACAACGAAGAAAAAAATAAAGTAGCAGTAATAGGCTATACAACGCGGAAAAAATTATTTAATGATAATAAAGCGCTCGGCGAGAAAATAAAAGTTTATAATCAGGATTTTGAAGTAATTGGAGTTTTGGAAAAAGAAGAAGAGGCGGCAAGTTTGGGCGGCATGGATTTTAACAATGTTGCCATTATTCCTTATAATACTGCAGTAGATATAACCAAAAATGAACAGATTTTTAGGATCTTTGCCAAAGCAAAAAGCGCAAATCAGGTTGACCGCGCCAAAGATAGAATAAAAGAAGTAATGTTGGCCCAGCATAAAGGCAATGACGACTTTTCAGTTTTGACGCAAAAAGATTTAGTTTCAATGTTTGGTTCAATAATGGATTTGCTTACGGTTATGCTTTCTGGAATTGGGGCGATTTCTCTGTTTGTTGGTGGAATCGGCATTATGAATATTATGTTAGTTTCGGTAACTGAACGGACGCGAGAAATTGGCATTCGAAAAGCAATCGGCGCGACTAATTTTAATATTCTTTTGCAATTTTTAATTGAAGCGATAACCTTGAGCTTTTGGGGTGGAGTTTTTGGTCTTGTCTTGTCTTTTGGCGCTGCCTTTGCAATCGGGAAATTTACCCCGATTTCTCCTGACATCAGCTTGTTTAGCATTATTCTGGCAGTCGGGGTTTCGCTTGGAGTGGGAATTTTCTTTGGCCTTGCTCCGGCTATAAAAGCCTCAAGAAAAGATCCGATTGAGGCGTTGAGATATGAGTAAGTATTGCGTTGAATTTTTAGTTTGGTATAATATAAATAAAGAACTTCGTGAGTTAAATAATTAAAATTCCAAATTACAAATTCCAAATCACAAATAAATTTCAATTTTTAATTTCAAAATTCAAAACAAACATTTGAATATTTGAATTTTGGTCATTGAATATTGTTTGGGATTTGGTGCTTGGTGCTTGGAATTTAACTAAAGCTTATGATCTTAACTATCATCCTTGTTATTTTGGGGGTGCTGATTTTGTGGGCGATTTTGATTTACAATGGTCTTATCACAATGCGAAATCGAACGCAGGAAGCCTGGTCGGATATTGATGTTCAGCTAAAGCGGAGATACGATTTGATCCCAAATTTAATTGAAACAGTCAAAGGTTACGCCGGCCACGAAAAAACTGTCCTGCAAAATGTCACGGAAGCAAGAACGCGGGCAATGGCCGCCGAAGAAAAAGGCGATGTTAAAGCCGCGGCGCAAGCGGAAAATATGCTGGCCGGAACCTTAAAGACTTTGTTTGCTGTTGCCGAAAATTACCCGAACTTGAAAGCTAATGAAAACTTTTTGGAATTGCAAAGAGATTTGCGCGACACCGAAGATAAAATTCAGGCCTCACGGAGATTTTACAACGGCAATGTCCGTGATTTCAACATCAAGCAGGAAACCTTCCCTTCAAATTTAATTGCCTCCATGTTCGGCTTTAAAAAAGCAGAATTTTTTGAAATCGGGGAAGAAGCAGAACGCGAGACGCCGAAAGTGAAGTTTTAAACCATAAAAACAAAAGAACAAGAGAACATTAAAACAATTGTTTATGCGGATGGGTAAAAAAATATTATCTTTTGTAGAAAAAAAACCTTATTTTTGTAAGGATAATTTTGTACTTTACAATTCTGATTGTCTTAAAATATTAGAACAATTACCAGAAAATTCAATTGATATGATTTTTGCCGATCCCCCATATAATCTTTCTAATGGTGGTTTTACCTGTCACGCCGGTCGAGCTGTCTCGGTTAATAAAGGCAAATGGGATGAAAGTAAAGGATTAAAAAAGGACTTCGAATTTCACCTCAACTGGATTAAAGCTTGTCGGAAAGTTTTAAAACCCCACGGAACAATTTGGATAAGTGGTACTTATCATTCTATTTATCAATGTGGATTTGCTTTGCAGGTAGCAAACTCTCACATCTTAAACGATATTGCTTGGTATAAATCAAATGCCGCTCCAAATCTTAGTGGACGATATTTTACTGCAAGCCATGAAACCCTTATTTGGGCTCGCAAGGATAAAAAAGCTAAACATACATTCAATTATGCTTTAATGAAAAATGGTGATTGGCCATTGGATTTCCTTAAAAAACCGAAAAAGCAGATGCGGAGTGTTTGGGCAATTAATACTCCTGCTACTTGGGAGAAAAAGTTTGGCAAACACCCAACACAAAAACCTTTTGAATTGTTGAAAAGGATAGTTCTTGCAAGTACAAAAGAGGGGGATATTGTGTTAGATCCTTTTACAGGTAGTTCTACGACAGGGTTAGTTTCTTATATTCATGGTAGAAAATTTATTGGTATTGATATTGAGAAAAAATATTTAACACTTTCGATTAAGAGGTTGAATGATCTAGCCCAAGCGTCAAATATTGTAAAAACTACTAATATTGATGTAGCTAATTTTTTCTATGGTTTCCAGAAATACAACAACAGGTAAGGTACTTGAACAAATGGTTCTTCCAGCATTAAAACGAGGTGGCTATAAAGTTTCCACGCAAGTTAATATTGGAAATCGAATCAGTGGCGGAAAACATATCATTGATGCAATAGCTAAAGACGCAAATGAAGGTGTGTATCTTATTTCACTTAAATGGCAACAAGTCGGAGGGACGGCTGAACAAAAAGTTCCTTTTGAGGTTATGTGTCTTGCTGATTCTATTTTGAAATCTAAAGCGAAGCATAAAAAGGCATATCTTATCCTTGGCGGTGAAGGATGGACATTAAGAAATTTTTTTGTTAATGGTGGATTAAATAAACATCTCAAATATGGAAATCTTGTTCAGATTTTTACTTTAGAGTCTTTTATTGCTAAAGCAAATAAAGGAGCGTTGTGATATGCCCACACTTTACACCCAAGCAGATAAGAACATTAGAAAAACATGGCTTTTGATGAGCCTGTTTTTCATATTTATCATTTTTCTCGGTTATATTTTCAGTTACGCAATGGATTCTTACGGAATTTTGGTGATCGCGGTAATATTTAGCATTCTAACGAGTTTTGTTTCCTACTGGTGGAGCGACAAAATTGTTTTATGGCAAATGGGGGCGCATGAAGTAACGCGTGAAAATAATAAAGAAATTTATCGGCTAGTAGAAAATTTATGTATTACTGCTGGTTTGCCAGTGCCGAAAATTTATATTATTGATGATCCGGCACTCAATGCTTTTGCTACAGGAAGAGATCCCCAACACGCGGTTATTGCCCTGACATCAGGAATTATCCAAAAATTAGAAAGAGTGGAATTAGAAGGCGTAATCGCCCACGAGCTGTCGCATATTGGCAATCGCGATATGCTGCTGTCAACAGCAGTTGTTGTTTTGGTCGGTTTTGTAATTTTGCTGTCAGACTGGTTTAGGCGCTGGACTTGGTTTGGGGGATTTGGCAGACGCCGCAGCCGCGATGCAGACCAGTTTGGTATGATCATTTTATTTTTAAGTTTGATTTTTTCTTTGCTTGCGCCAATTATTGCAATTTTAATTCAACTGGCAATTTCGCGCAAGCGAGAATTTTTAGCTGATGCCTCTGGCGCGCTTTTAACTCGCTTCCCTGACGGCCTTGCTCGTGCTTTGCAAAAAATTTCTTCTGATCCTACGCCATTTCGCAAGGCAAGCACTGCCACTGCCCATCTTTTTATTGTCAACCCTTTTAAAGGTAAGGGTTTATCAAAACTATTTTCTACTCACCCGCCGGTTGAAGAACGGATTAAAGCCTTGACGGAAATGGATGTGAAATAACTTACAACTTACAACTCATAACTAATCACTTAGTCGCCTGATGGCGATTTTTCTTTTCTATTAAATATGATATGATTTTAATAAGAATTTGGTGACTGTTACCGCGGAGCGGTGACAGTCACCTTCGGTAACTGTCACCTTTTATGTCCAAAAAACAACGCATATTATTAATTGATGGTCACGCGCTAATCCACCGCGCTTACCACGCCCTGCCGCCGCTTACAACAAAATCCGGCGAACTTGTCGGCGCGGTTTTTGGTTTTACTTCGGTTTTATTAAAGGCAATTCGTGAATTAAAGCCAACTCATATTGCCGTAGCTTTTGATGCTAAAGGTCCGACATTCCGTCATAAAGAATATAAAGAATACAAAGCAACCCGGGTTGCCGCGCCTCAAGATTTATATGATCAAATCCCGCGAGTTAAACAAGTGGTGGAAGTTTTTAACATTCCATATTATGAAATGCCGGGTTTTGAGGCTGATGATTTGATTGGCACTTTGTCAAAAAAATTAAAAATTGAAAATATTGTAGTAACTGGTGATTTGGACGAATTGCAGTTAGTTGATCGCGACACTAAAGTTTACACAATGCGTCGCGGTGTGCAGGACACAGTGATGTATGATGAAAAAAAAGTTTTTGAGCGATATGGTTTAAAACCCGAACAGCTAATTGATTTTAAGGGCTTGCGCGGCGACCCCTCAGATAATATCCCCGGCGTTAAAGGTATTGGCGAGAAAACTGCCGCCAAATTACTTTCAGAATTTGGCAATTTAGAAAAATTATATCAAGCAGTTGGAACCAGCCGGGCTAAAAATGTTTCGGAAAAATTACAGAAATTATTGATTGAACAAAAAGACAGAGCATTTTTATCGCGAAAATTAGCCACAATTATTACGGATATAAAATTAGACTTTGATTTTAAAAAATGCGAGTTGAGCGATTATGATAAAAATAAAGTAGTGAAGTTGTTTCAAGAATTAGGATTTAAAAGTTTGCTTGCAAGATTGCCGGAAAGCAAACATAAAGGAGAACAAACAACATTGTTTAAAATTCCAAATTCCAAATTCCAAATTCCAAATAAATCTCAAGTCTCAAAATCTAAAACAAATTATCAATTAGTTGATACCCAAGAAAAATTTGAAAAATTTTTATCAGAATTAATAAAACAAAAAGAATTTGTCATTGATACTGAAACGACTTCGGCAAGCGCAATGGAGGCAAAATTAATCGGCTTGTCTTTTTGTTGGAAAGAAAAAGAGGCATACTATTTGCCAATCTTAAATCTTAAATCTAAAATCTCAAATCTAAAAGGGATTTTAGAAAATCCAGAAATTAAGAAAATCGCCCATAACGCAAAATATGATTTATTAGTACTCAAAAATTTCGGTATAAATTTACAAGGCGTATCTTTTGACACAATTTTAGCTTCATATATTTTATTGCCGGGTTCCCGGCGTCATTCTTTAGATGATTTAGCTTTCCAAGAGTTTGGCTATCAGATGATGTCTTTTGAGGACTTGGTTGGCAAGGGTAAAAAGCAGAAAAAAATTGAAGAGGTAGAGATTGAAAAGTTGTGCTTTTATTCCTGCGAGGACGCAGATTTTACTTTTAGATTATATAAATTATATAAAGAAAAATTAAAGAAAGAACCGAATTTAGAAAAAATTTTTTATGATATTGAAATGCCGCTTTTGTTTGTGTTGAGCTTGATGGAAGAAAATGGCGTAAAATTAGACGAAAAATTTTTGCAAAAATTGTCAAAAGATTTTGGCAAAGAACTAGAAAAAACAGCCGATGAGATTTATAAATTAGCGGGCACACGAGATTTTAATATTAGTTCAACCCAGCAGTTGCAAAAAATTCTTTTTGAAAAATTAAAAATTAATTCTGGATTGGCAAAAAAAATAAAAACCGGGATTTCTACTGCCGCGTCAGAGCTTGCAAAATTACATAAAGCCCATCCGATTATCCCCGAAATCGAGAAATATCGTGAATATACAAAACTAAAAAATACCTATATTGATGCTTTACCGGCCTTGATTAACCAAAAAACCGGCAAGGTTCATACTAGTTTTAATCAAACAATTACTTCAACGGGCCGGCTTTCATCATCAGGGCCAAATTTACAAAATATTCCAATTCGGACAGAAATTGGCCAGCAAATCCGTAAAGCCTTTATCGCCAACCTTGGGTTTAAAATTTTATCCGCCGATTATTCGCAAATTGAGTTGCGGCTTGCGGCGCATATATCAGGCGATCCAAATATGTTAGCGGCTTTTGATCACGATGAAGATATTCATTCCGCGACTGCCGCTAAAATTTTTAAAAAAGAAATTAAAAAAATAACAAAGCAGGAACGTCGATTCGCCAAAACTATAAATTTTGGTATTTTATACGGAATGAGTCCTTATGGTTTGTCGCAGGTTTTGGATATTGATCGCGAGGAGGCGCAATTATTTATTAATCAATATTTTCAGAATTTTCCGAGTATCGCAATTTATATTAGAAATACATTGGAATTTGCACGTAAAAATGGTTATGTCCAGACCTTACTTGGCCGTAAACGCTATTTACCAGAATTAGTTTCTGGTTCTCCGCAAATTCAAAGTGCGGCAGAGAGAATGGCAATTAATGCTCCTATTCAAGGTTCAAGTGCAGACATTATTAAAATGGCAATGAACGAATTAAACCGCAAAAATCTCGTCCAAAATCCCGAATGTAAATTGCTTTTACAAGTCCACGATGAATTAGTTTTTGAAATCAAAGAAGAAAAATTGCGTGATTTTGCGCAAAGGATCAAAAAAATTATGGAGAATATTTACAAACTACAAATTTCGTTAAAAGTAGATTTGTCGTATGGCAGGAGTTGGGGAGAACTAGAGAATATATAGAAATATAAAATAGAATGATGTAAAATATAATATAAGATGAAACATTGAGTTATACATTTTGTCGCGATCGCTCAAATTTGTATAACACAATATTTAAATAATTACCTAGATCCTGCACGAATGCAGGAATCGAATGATTAAATGTCACCCTTTGAGTTTCTAATCTCTGGACTTTTAGTCCATAACTTCAGTATACTGAGGGTATGATGCAATATTACCGTGTGACTTCTCATACCAGGTTTGATAGTAAGTATCATTTGATT
>JBFLZX010000025.1:0-21528 GCA_040756075.1 Patescibacteria group bacterium
CTCCAAGGTGCAGACAATAAGTTATTAAATTAACATAAGGATACCAAGTGACGACTGCTTTTAAATCACTATTATTTCTTTCAGCAGCAGATAAAGTGCTTGCCCCGCCGCGGGATTCGCCAAACATTCCTATGCGGTTTGCATCAACATAAGATTTACTTTTTAGGTATTCTATCCCTGCCAAAATGTCGTTTACATCACCTATATTAATACTTAAATCCCCTTCTGAGCCAATATCGCCGCGATAAGCTGTAGCTAAAACAACATACTTTCCGCCTTCAGTGAGATCTTGGACGCGGCTAGTTGACCAAGTTGAATCCCAAGCCGTC
This sequence comes from Patescibacteria group bacterium, assembly GCA_040756075.1. Taxonomy (GTDB): domain Bacteria; phylum Patescibacteriota; class JABMPQ01; order JABMPQ01; family JBFLZX01; genus JBFLZX01. The sequence continues at coordinate 330 of JBFLZX010000025.1, forward strand.
ACCCCGCCATGATTGTAAATAATGGCTGGGAAAGGACCTTCGCCTTGCGGCCGATACATTAAGCCTTTGACATTTGATCCATTAGATTGATAAGTAACATATTGCGGGTTGCCTGTCACTGCTGGATCGTCATTTGAAACTGCTTTCGTTGTCGCAATAACTTCTTGAGTATTTTTATCAACATTACCTGCTTCATCCTGCGCCCGGACAACAAAATAGTATGACGTACTTTCCTTTTGGCCAGAAAGTGTGCAAGCAGTCGCGCCAGCGGAAGTAGTATAAGTTGGTAATGTAAAGTTCTGCTCTTCCAGTTGATTGGCTTGGTAAATTAAATATTTAATTTTTGAAGACAAAGAAGCATTGTCGCTGGCCGCGGTCCAGGAAAGTGAAACTGCATTGGTACTAGTAGATTTCGCATTTATCGCACCGGCAAAATTCGGCGGAGCAGTATCAGCAACAGTACGAAAAGATCTGATTATCTTTCTAATATTTTTGCTGCATCTCGAACAATCATTTAGCTTGCAAACACTTACAAGCTGATGGTAAAGATTGGCGTCAGCTGTGTAATAAACGTTTAATTGACCGAGATTAAACGAAAAATCAAGGCGAATAACTTTATAATTGCTGATTTTAAATTTGCCGGCTTTTAAAAATTGGAGATTTAATTTTTTATTACAATTTCCGATACTCTGCGGTCTCTGCCGCAGGGTATTGGATGTGGTAATCAAGGCGGCGGAGCCGCAACTTCTCGTAAAAAAGCCGCCCAGATACCCCGCCCCGATGACCATCGGAGCGGGATCGGCTTTATATTCTTTTTTTATTTTTTTCTTATAAATTTTAGCAAACTTTTTAACTTTTTCTTTTTTAAGATAATTTTGCCCTTTCTTTTTAAGATTTACTTGCTTGATTTTTATCGAAACTTTTTTTGTTTTTTTAGGATAAAGTTTAACATATTTGGAAACAGATTTTTTCTTCCAATTTTTTAAAACCTTGATTTTAAACTGGTGACGCTCGAAGGTCTGATACGAGGATTTTTTGGTATAAGCCGCTAAAGGAAAAACTACCACCGCGCAGAGTAAGATTAAAAACAAAAGTTTAAGATTTTTCATATTGGCATTAAACTACCCTGCCGCAAGACGCGACAAGAAAATTTTAACTGTTTAACATCTAACTGTTTAACATCGTAAGTTAAACATGTCTATTCTAAGAAAAATTTCTGGAAAAGAGCTTTTTGTTTCAAAAAGTCTCTTACAAATTGCTTGTATCGATTTTTACCCTCACCTCTGGAATCAGTTTCCAGACAAAATCGTTTTAATGTCTCTTCTGGGGCTAAAATTTTTGATTTTCTTTTTCCTATCCTGTCTGGAAAACTTGAAAACTGATAATCTTCTAAAAAATTAAAAGCTTTTTTCCAATTTTTTAGTCCTTTTTTTCTCCAGCCGGGCTGATAGATATCTAAAGGATTAATCACACTGATATAACGACTAACTGCGCTTGATTGAAAATCTGTCTTTACTGGGATGCTTTGATATCGAGCCCCAAATAAGGCACCTTTTCTGTTATTTTTCAAATTAAAATACTTAGCAAATCCAATATTTAATTTTTTGATAAAAGTAGGAATGCAATTTTCAAAGTTTGGTACCAAATAAAAATGGAAATGAGTTATTACCAAGGCAAAATCTAGAAAATCAACTAAAGGAGGGTGTTCCTCAATTATAAATTTCGGGGGAATTTTCTCTCCTTGTAATATAGCTTGAGCCACTTTTATCATATCTTTTCTCTGAAGATTAAAAGCTGGCTTTCCTATATTTGCGGCATAAAGTTGAAAAATAAATCGGTAGCAATCGCTTTTATCTTCAAAAATTCTTTTCTCATCTACTGCCCGAGAAAGAACATGAAATGGCTGATTTTTTGGATAAATGTTTAACATCGTAAGTTAAACAGTTAGTGTATACAAATTTTATATTCTTTTTTAGATTTCGATAATTCCTTAAAGCTTCCTTTAAAAGTTATCCTGCCCTTCTCGAGTAAATAAACAACATCGGCAAATCTTGGTACAAGGTCAATATCATTCGTAGCCATAAGAATTGCTGTGTTATATCTTTTAGCAAAATCATTAAGAATTTTAAGAGTCAATTCTATAGTTTCTGGATCAAGTTCTGCCAATGCTTCATCCAAAATTAAAAGTTCTGGCTTTAAAACTAAAGCCCCGGCTAAAGCTACCTTTTTTTTCTCCCCTCCAGAAAGGTAGTGAACTATTTTGTCCTTTAAATTTTCGATTTTTAATTCTCTTATAATTTCGCCAACCCTTTCTTCTACTTCTTTTCTGGGAACTCCGTAATTAACAAGAGAAAAGGCAATATCATCAAAGACAGTTGGTCCGATAAGCTGATCTTCAATATTTTGCATCACCATGGCGACTTTCCGACCGATCTTAGAAAATTTTTTACAAGGATCGACGCCAAAAATTTCTACCTTTCCTGCTGCTGGTTTTAAAAGACCAACAAGATGAAGAAGCAGGGTTGTTTTTCCCGAACCATTTGCTCCAATTAAAGCTATTTTTTCTCCTGAACGCACAATAAATTCAAGACCACAGACAGAAACCTCTGTTTTATCTGGATATCTATGCTTTATGCATCCCACTTTGATAATTTCTTCTTTCATAAAATAATTGCTATTAGAAAAATTAAAACTCCAAATCCGATTAATAACAAATCGAATAATCTAAATCTAAAAGTTGTCCTCGAAAACATTACCCCTCGATATCCTCTTATAATCATAATATCATAAAGTTTTTCACTGCGTTCAATCGAATGGATAAATAGTCGGCCAATCGTTGAGCCTATATTTTTTAAAGTTTTAATTGGTCCGCCGACATATCCTCCTCTGATTTTGAGGACCATTACTTTGGTCTGTATTTCGTCAATAATTAAAAAGAAAAATCGATAAGTCATAAAAAATACATTCGCTAAGATAGTAGAAATCTTACCAAACAAAGAAAAAAGAGCTGGATATGGAGTCGTGCAAACAACAAAAAGCATAAGGAGAGCAGCATCTATCGCTTTGAGCATTGTCTGGAAGGGCAACAGCCCATATTGAATTTGACTAACTGCAAATAAAGAAGCGAAAAATGCTGAATATAATGACCATTTTAAAATTTTTAAAAGAGGAAGTTGAGCAATAACAATCAAAAAAGCAATAACAAAAAAAATTAAAATGAGATTAAAAAGTGATTTGGATATAACGACAGAGAACAAGACAAATAAAAGAAAAATTATCTTCGGAATGACTGTTATTTGATGAACAACACTTTTAATAGTGTTGGAATAATAATCAACGAGATAAATAGAACTCATAATTCATTAAAACACTAAAACACAAGAACATTAAAACAAAAATTTGTTTTCATGTTTTAATGCTTTAATGATTTAATGATTAATTCTGGTTTAACTCTCCTGACGAATTGAACGACAAATCCTGTAACTAAACTTTCTACGACCGCGCCTAAAAGAAAAATAGGTAAACTTAGAATAGTAAAAGTTATCAAAGAAATTTTGGTATGTGCTAAAGTTTCTTCTTCTCTAGCATGTTCTGTTTCTTTTTTTATTTTTTCAGTATTGACTTCGCTTTCGTGGTTTTCGTGATATGCAGTTTCTACTGCCTGATGTTCATGTTTATGTGACAAAAAATTTCTGGGATCTACTTGCGAGACAGCCACAATTCCTACTAATAATAAGAAAGAAAGAAAAAGACTGATAAATGTAACTATACTTGCGGAAGCAAAATAATTTTTAAAAAATTTAATAAAAAATCTAAAAAGGAAAATTCCCGCAGTAGCCTGAAGCCACAGAAGTAGAGTATTTAGACCAACAATAGTTAAACCGCCATGCCCAAAAGAAGCTAGAATAAAATTTACAGTCAGTGCGACTACTAAAGACCAGCGAACCCCGACTATTAATCCAATCAGAACCATTAAATTGAGATGAACTGGAAGACCAAGCGGGATTGACATCACTAAAAGTGCTACAGCCGTCATCATTCCAACCATAGGGATCTTTTTAATTTCTTTTTTGAGCTTGGGGAGTACAATTACCAGGAGAATGGATGTTACTAGAAAGCCAGTCAGCCAAAGCCAAATCGGCAGCACCCCGTCAGGAATGTGGATGTGCATAAAAAGTATAAAGTTAAAAACAAAAAAGTGTTTAACATCGTAAGTTAAACATTCATACAAGATAATAAATTCCAAGTAAAAACAAAATAACCGCCCCTGCCAAAGCAAACCAGATGACAAGCTTCGAAGAGGTCAGCCAAAGTTTCATTGTAAAAACAGCTATCAAAAAAACGATGATTTCATCAAGCATGTAGAAAAGCAAGAAAAGAGCGATGTATAGAAGGTAATAAAGTATAGGAAGTTTCAAACTAGCTAAAATGCCGGCAAAAACCAAAGGCACTGCTGCTGAACAAGGAAATTCCACAACAGTAATTATAATAGCAAACAAAAGAATACTTCCTAATACAGCAAAAAGGCTCTTTGAGTTTTTAAAAGATTCCTGGACTTTAGAAGAAAACTTTGAAATTATTTTTCCTCCTTTCATTCTACATTGAGATCCATATTTTCTAAACTTTAGAAACTGCCTTAAAAAATAAATACCTCCTCCAATTGCTAAAATCCCAGTTAAAATTTCCATTTTTCGCAAAAAAGGACCTAAAAGATTAAAAAGCTGATACCAAAAGATGATTAAAATTCCATAAACAATAGCGGTAATTAAAATAAATGGTCCGCCAAAAATTACAACTCTACTTCTTGATCGCAAAGCTAAAACTAAGGCCAAAATCAAAGCCAAAGCGCCCAAAGAACAAACATTAAAACCATCGATAACCCCTAAAATAATAGTCAAAACAGGCAAAGAATATTTAGTTGGATCAATTTTACCTAAAATTGGAAGAAAAATTTTTTCTTCTAAACTGATTGCCGTAGCGTCGCGAGGAGGCGCTTTTTGTTGATTAAATTCTTTGGGGATTTTTTGGATCAATCCAACAATACCATCCTCAATTTCCTTACCGACTTCTTCATTAAATCCTAAAAAATATTGATCATCAATAAAGGTAATTGGAACAGAACCCCAAAGTTTCTGAGGAACTTCGTAATTTTGATAAAATTCTTTTAATAACTCAATATTCCCTCCAGAAAGCTCAAATTTTTTAATTTTAACCTCAGGATATTTTTTTTCTAATTCTTCCAAAAATATTTTTTCCTGAGCACAATAAGGACAAGTAGGGCTGTAAAAAAAATTAACCTCGGCTTTCTGTTGAGTTTTTGCAACAACTTCCAAATTCTGTAAGGGTAAATGAACAAAAATAATACTAAATAATAAGCCTAACAATAAAAAATATAAAGTTTTTAAAATTAGCTTTTTCATAGAAATTTCCGTCAATTTGTTCGAATAATAACCCCCCCCCCAAGGGAATCTTTTATAATAAACTACCTCGCAGCAAGCTGCAAGGTATTTAGCTGTTTTCGATAGATTTGTTGATATTTCAAGCCTTGCTCCTTTACATATTTTCTAATTGCCTCCTCATTACCCGATTTTCCTATTGTATTGATGTAATATCCGATTGTCCAGAATCGACCACCCCAAAGCATTTGTTTGACAGTGGGGACTTTTTTGAAAACTTCTCTGACAGTAATACTTTTCACGACTTGCGAGATTTGAGATGGATTTACCATCGGTACGCTCTGGACTAGAAAATGAACGCGATCACGATCGATGCCGATCTCGACAAAGTACAAATCATCATATCTTTTCTCAATTTCCAAACAGGTTTCTTTGATTACTTGTTCGACGCCATCGACATCTTGAAAAACCAATCTTCGATATTTTACTGGACAAACCAAGTGGTATATCAAAATATCAAAAATGAAACGTTATGCGATTTCTTGATATGTTCTGAGATGTCTTCATCATATCACTAAGAGCCGCCCCGCAGCAAGCTGTGGGGAAATCTTATTCATTATAAATACGGCATTTGCCAGGAATCTTTTTGCCCTTTTTAACAATTCTGCAATTCATAGTGTCATAGACACCATCAACATAATAAACAATTTGAATGCCGTCAGCCGTCAGCTTTGACTAACACATCCGGCACGCTGGCATGATCAATAAATTTTTTATTTTCAGTCTGCTAGCCTGAAATGCCGTTTTTTGAAAAGGCCCGCCAAATTGAATGATAATAAGAATGACTGCAGCAGGACGGAATTTTTGTTTTCTTTTTTGGATTAGGTTTTTTGGCTTTTGTCGGATCAAAGTCGCGTGATGTAACATCGAGATAATTTTTTGCTGCACTAGAAACTTTTACAGTAATAGTTTTAGCTGCAAATAAAGCAAAAACTAAAAATCCTGCAAGACAAAGAACAAAAAATTTTTGCGTTTTGGTCATAGGCATAATTTTAATTAATTACTATTATTAAGTATATCAAAATTTGATAAATTATGCTATAATGATAAAAGTGGGTTAATTTATATCGAAAGGGGGTGAAAAAAATGAAAAATAAAAAATATTGTTATGTTGGATCTGTAATTTTTGTTTTAGTATTAGGGTTTTTTGCTTTGGTTGGACCGGGAAAGGCTTTTGCAGCTTTGCAAGCAACATTATCTAGCGCTTCGCCAACTGATGTAACAGACATCAGCGACCGAATTCCGGCTAAAACTCCGGGCGAGCTTTTGAAAGCCTACAGCTACACAAGTGATATTGGTACAACGTACACTTTTGTTTTTGATCTTGCAAATGATGACGGCACACCAGTCACCAGACAACCATTTCTCATTAATGTTGGAAGTAAAGTTACTGCTTATACCTACGACAGTACAACGCAGAAATTAACTATTACGGTTGTTACTCAAATATGGTATCCACCAAAAGCAACTAACCCAGAAAAAGAAATAGTTTTTGTTATTCTGCCAACTATAGAAAGTACAAAACCCGGTGAAGGCGAAGGTCCTCCGCATGCTATGGCTGGCGGTTATGTTTCAACGACTGTTTTAGACTTTCGGATTTTGCCACCGGAAAAGGGTGAACCAGGCTTTGGTCTTTCGCTTTCCGGCGCTCCTGGTACTTCTGGATTCTTTAATATGCTTATGCCGAAAACTATGTTTGATTTTATGAGTCAGCAAACTGGAAAAACAATTACGCCAAAAGATTTAGCAATTTTTATTGACAATCAGCAAGCTTCTGTTTCTGTAACCGACTTAAATGGCGCAGCATTTATTGATATTACCATTACTTTTAGTTCTGGTAATACAACAACTGGAGCCGCGCTTGGCATGGCAGCAACTGTAACTAAGGAAATTGTTGCGAAAGAAAAACTGCCTTTAAGTTTAGCAGTGAAAAAAGCAACATTAAAGAAAAACAAAAAAGCAAAACTTTACGGCTGGCTAGAAAGCGGAAAGAAGGGAAAAGAAGTAACTATTTTGAAAAAGAAAAAAGGTGAAAAAGAATTTACAAAAATTGCCACTGTTGCCACGAAAAAGCATGGTTATTTCTATTACAAATTCAAAGCCGCTGAAAAAGGAAAGTATTTTTACAAAGCCCAGTTTAAAAAGAAAAAAAGTTCAAAAGCGGCATTGAAAGTGAAGTAATAATACGGATGAAAAACCCGCCCCGATGTAACATCGGGGCGGGTTTAATTTTCTAACAAAACTTTTTTAAACAGCGATATCTCTTTTGTTAAACCAAATGCAGCCCAAAACTGTGCAAATGACAATAGCTCCTCCCAAAACCAAAAAAGAAGTATTTTCAATAGTATTATAAATTAAAGCTTGATTATAATCGTAATAATGAAAAAAAAATATTTTAATTTGTCCAAACTTTCTTTCAAGGAAGCAGCGATCTTTAAAACATACATAACTAGTAAAATTCCGCCAGTAACCATATAGGTTTTGCTTCGTTCGGAAAAAATGGCGGAAAACATCATTCCCATGCTGAATATCGCCCAGCCAAATAAAAAACCCAATACAGCTATAGTGACATAATTTTCAAAAACAAAATCAACCTTGGAAAGTCTAGCAAGCGGAACGACAAAAAACACGGAAGAGACAGTAAACACCAATAAAATAAATAAACCTGCTAAATAACGGGAAAAGAAAATTTTTAAACGGGAAACAGGCCTTGAAAGCAAGATCTCCGCTGTCCCTTTTTCTACTTCCCCTGACAGAGCTGTGCCTGCAATAGAGACAACCAAAAAGATAACCATTATCGGCCAAATGATACTAAACTGTTCAACGGTTAAAAATTTCTCCAGCGTGTCAAAATTAAGCTCTTCGATATTAAAAGCTTTCATCATGCTTTCTGGATAAGCCTCAAAAACTTCCTTAAATTTTTCAGCTTGGTCCCTAATTGAAGGAAAAAAGCCAATATACATCCACAAAAGCAAAATGCCAGCTAAACAATAAATTAACAAAGAAAGCTTCCTGTCTCTAATTGTCCGCCAAAAAATTGTCAGCATGATTTTGGGGTGTTGGCTAGTTGCTGTTCGAGTGAGTTCGCCTCGAGCTTGTCGAGAGGTGAACGAGTCGAGAACTCGTATCGAGCGAGGTCGAGAAATACATTAAGGTACTTCTCGACTCAGTCGCTCCGCTCCCTTGCTCGAAGAATAAAATTTAATATTATTTCTTATAAAATTCCAAAAATATTTCTTCAAGCGAAGCTTGCTCAATAGCCAAATCTTTTAATTTATAGTTGCTTAGTTTCCTTATAAGTTTGTTAATGTCGCCTTTGATACCTAAAATCAATCCGGCAGGCACTTCTTTTCTGATCTCTACATTATCGTCTAAAAATTCCTCTTTTTTAAATTTGTCAGCGAAATAAACTCTTACGGTATAAATTCTTTTTTCTTTTAAACTTGCAATGTTTTCAATAGCTGCCATTCTTCCTTCTTTAATAATTCCCACTCGACTGCATACGCGCTCCACTTCTGCTAAATTATGAGAGGACATAAAAACTGTTGTCCCTCTGTCAGTTGCCTCTTTAATAAGCTTATAAACTGTGTTTTGCAGCAAAGGATCAAGTGAAGCAGTTGGTTCATTAAAAATCAAAAGTTCAGGCTCAAACATTAAGGCTAAAATAAGACCTAATTTCTGACGATTGCCAGAAGAAAGCTTTTTAACCTGAGGGCGAGGATCAAAATCTAAACGTTTAATCAGTTTATCAGCAATATCTTTTTTGCCATTTAAGTGTTTTACAAAATCAATGTGGGTTTTACCTGTCCATTTATTGTATAAATAAACATTGTCTGAGAGATAACCAATTTTTTTCTTAAGTTCGACAGAATCTTTTTGCGCATCTTTTCCAAAAATTTTAATCTTCCTTCCTGTCGGCCGGATAAAATCCATCATACATCTGATTGTTGTAGTTTTTCCTGCTCCATTCGGGCCTAAAAATCCAAAAATTTCTCCTTCTTTGATATCCAAAGAAATACCATCGATTGCCCTGGTCTTGCCGAAGTATTTTTTTAAATTATCAACCTCAATAATATTCATATTTCCAATATGTTTAACATCGTAAGTTAAACATTTTTCCGTCCGGCGATCCCACTCAGCAGGACGACCGAGTGTCTTTTTAGGCGCCTACGCTCCCTGGGTAGCTTTTTTTAATTCCGTTCGGTTCTCCGGCGGCTGGATTCGAACCAGCGACCAAGTGCTTAACAGGCACCTGCGCTACCACTGCGCTACGCCGGAGAACCAAAAAAAATAATGTAGCTGTCCGTCAAACGCTTCTTGTGGTCGCGTTCGACCCATCAAGCTACCCCGGAATGATTATTTATTATGTCGAGTTTTGATATTTGACATTTGAGTTTTGAACTTTTCTTTAGTATTCTTTCAGCTTTCTTAATAATTCATGGCCGCGGATTTTTTCCAAAGCTTTCGCTTCAATCTGGCGAATACGTTCGCGCGTTACGCCAAACTCCAAACCAACTTCTTCTAGAGTATGGCTTACTCCATCCATTAAACCAAACCGCATTTCCAAAATCTTCTGCTCGCGCGGAGTTAAATATTTTACAACCTCGCCAATGTGATCGCGCAAAAGACGCAACGAAGCAGTTTGATCAGGAGTAACTGTTTTTACATCTTCAATAAAATCAGAAAGAGTGCTTTCGTCTTCATCTTCACCAACTGAAGTGTCCAGCGAAACAGTGTCTTGGGAAATTTTAATAATATCGCGAACTTTGTTAATTTCAACCCCCATCTCGGCAGAAATTTCTTCTGGCATTGGCTCGCGACCTAAATCTTGTACAAGCTGGCGTTCAACCTGGGTTAATTTATTAATCGTTTCCACCATATGGACAGGAATGCGGATTGTCCGTGATTGATCCGCTAAAGCTCTTGTCACCGCCTGTCTAATCCACCAAGTGGCATAAGTAGAAAATTTATACCCCATGCGGTAATCAAACTTTTCCACCGCCCGAATAAGACCTAAATTCCCTTCCTGAATTAAATCTAGTAAAGTTAAATTGCGGCCGGTATATTTTTTAGCAACTGAAACGACTAAACGCAAGTTTGCTTCAACAAATTTTCGAAAAGCCTCTTTATCATTTTTGTCTTTTTTTTTCGCTAATTCAATTTCTTCCTCATGAGTTAGACGAGAAATTTTTCCAATTTCTCGCAAATAAACTTGAATTGAATCTTCTGAAATAGCCCCAAGAGCTAATCTGGAAATCGCTTCATCTTTTGGCTCTAATTCTGATCTTTGGGGACCTTTTTTATCAACAGCAATTGAGATTAATCTTTCTTTAGGTTTTATAATTTCTATCCCCAATCTTAATAATTTCTCAATTAAATCATCTACTTCCCTCAAATGCTCTTCAATATTAGGAACAGCATACAAAACTTCATTTTCCGTAACAAAACCCTGATCTTGACCTTTTTTTATTATATATTCAACTTTTTGGTAATTGATAGGGGTGATCGCGTGTTTTTTTGCTCGGTGTTTTTTGCCTAATTTCTTGCCTCGTAAAACTAATTTCTTTCGCCGTTTAAATTTTTTTCTTTTTGAAATTTTTCTGCGAGAGGGACGTCTTAATTTTTTTGCTCGGTGAAAAATTTTCTTTTTTATTTTTCTTTTTAGCTTTGTTTTTTTTGGCATACCCGGTAGAAAAACTTCGAACAATATGAATGCTCGAAATAATTAATTTTATAGTATAAAACTGTTGAATATTGGGAGCCGCGGGCTTTAGCCCGCGGCTATATTACGCCCCGATGTTACATCGGGGCTACCCATTAATTGTAAATTATTAAACACTCTCGGTATATATAGTTCAATATGTGGGGGTAAAGATTTATCGTTGCTCGGCAGCGAATTAAATTCTTGTATTAAATTTGAAGTTTCACTACCGGGCGTATAAAAATATCCTAAATATTATAAGGATGGTTTTGTATTTTTCGTCTTATTTTTTGTTTTTTTGATTTTTTTGCAAAGTTAAATTATGCAACTGATTTGAAATTTTACTGAAGCTTAAAGATAAGGTTTTTATTTTCTCGCTATCTTTTTCTTTTTCTGCCTCAATCATTTTCTCTTCAATTTCCTGCAGTCTTTTTTTAAAAAAAGATTCACAAAAACGCAAAACCAATTGTTCTATTTCTTTCAAGGCCTCATTTTCTGGAATTGGATTTTTTTCATAATACAAATAAATCTCCCCGAGTATTTCGGGTAAATTTGGTTTTATTTTCTTTAATTTTTGGCTAAGCTGATCAATGTTTAATAGTTTATCTTCATTATACTCTTGGCAAATATTTTTGTAAAGAATTTTAAAATCGCCGTCCAAATATTCTTCGCCAAGGCGGCCTTTTATTGCCTTGAAATATTGCGGGTAGTGAAAAACAAGACTAAAAAGCTGTTTCAAAATTAAATCTTTATCTTCTTTTTTTGTTAAAATTCCTTCGTTTGCCGCAGAATTTTGTATTTTCCCGCGGTTGGCATATTTTTTTTTAGTTTTTATCTTCAGATTTTCAAAAGTTTGACGCAAATCTTCTTCGGACACAAAAATTTTTTTTGCTAATCTTTGCAAATAATGCGCTTGTTCAATAGGATTTGGAAATTGAGCAATTACCGGTAATAAAATTTCCGCCGCCTTTTTTTTATTTTCCACTTTTTCCAAATCTAAATTTTCAAAAGTGCTTTTAAAATAATAATCCATTATTGAAACATTGTCATCAATAGCCTTTTGCCAAGCTTGCTTGCCAATATTTTTAATTAATTCATCGGGGTCTTTTCCTTCCGGCAGAAAAGCTATCTTTACATTAAGACCACAGGATATGGCTGAATCAATACCTCTTTTTGTTGCTGAATCTCCTGCCAAATCCATATCAAAAGCTAAAATAATATTTTCAGAATATCTTTTTAAAAACTGAATTTGCCACAATGTCAAAGCTGTGCCTGAAGCAGCAACAACATTTGTCACTCCTGCTTGATGAGAAGCAATCACATCCATATAGCCTTCGACAACCACCGCTCTTTTTTGTTTGCGAATCTCAAATTTGGCAAAATTAAGACCGTATAAAACGCGGCTTTTATCATAAACAAAAGTCTGAGGAGTATTAATATATTTTGCCGGTTCTTCGCCTTTATAAGTTTTTGCCCCGGGTAAAATTCTTCCGCCAAAACCAATAACATTGTTATGAACATCAAAAATCGGAAACATCAAACGATGGCGAAAACGATCGAAAAAATTTGTATCTTGTATCTTGTATCTTGTATCTTGTATTTGTTTTTTGACGACAAGACCGCTATCTAAAATATCACTGTCCTTAAAGTCCTTTTTCTTTAAAAATTTATAAAGCTCGTCAAAACGATCGGGAGCAAAACCAAGGCGAAATTGATCACAAGCTAAATCATCAATCTTTCTTTCCTTAACATATTGTCGGGCAACTTCACCGGCTTGAGATTTTAACAATGCTTGATGATAAAACTGGGAAGCTAATTCCAAAATTTCCAAAATTTTAGCTCTCCTTGTTTGCAATTGCGGATCTTGCCTTTTTAAAACAACCCCGGCTTTTTTTGCCAAATGACGCAGGGCGTCGCCAAACTCCAAACCTTCCATTTTCATTATAAATTTAAAAATATCACCGCCTTCTTGGCATCCAAAACATTTAAAAATTTGCCGCTCGCGCGAAACCATAAACGACGGGGTTTTCTCCTGATGAAATGGACAATTTGCCTTAAAATTTGCCCCGGCCTGACGCAACGGAATATACTCTTGGATCAAATCCACAATATCAATTTTTTGTTTTATTTCGTCAATTGGAGAATCAAACATAAAAAATTATAAATGATAAATAACAAAATAGTGAAAATTATTATAATTTTTCCAAAATCACCTTTTTAAACTGACTAAACTGATGATAATTTAGATCTAATTCTGGAATTTCTTTTATTTCGTCTAGCAATTTTCTTAGGTCTTTTTTCAAATCTAACAAATTATTTTCTTGCAATACCTTGTTATAAAAATCAAAATCAAAATCAATATTTTTTAGCAATGCAATAATATCAATCTTATCTTTTTCGCCTTTTGGAGTTGCACATCTTTCTTGGTACGCTTTTTGTTTCAAAATTAAAAGCGCCTCTGGTTTTGGCACAATAAATCCTTCAATATTCTGAAGGTAATTTTTAATTTTTGCCGGGGGAATGCCCGGATTTGAATAAAACGGCAAATAAATATCAACATCAATCTCCTCTATTTTTATTTCGTATTTCTTCAATCTCTCATTTTTAAAAATATCAAATCTTGTTCTGATTTTTTCAAGCTCATCGTAATCGCAAATAATATCAATATCTTTTGATTTTAAAGATTTTGTGTATAAAAATACGGCCCAACCGCCAATCAAAACAAATTTATATTGACGTTTTAAATCTTGTAAAATTTTAAAACTTTTTTCAGTAATTAATTGGTGATAATATTCCATATTATTAAAAATTCCAAATTACAAATCTCAAATTACAAATAAATTTCAAATTACAATTTTCAAAATACAAAAATTTAACTTTAATAAACAGTTTTTTTGATCTACAATATTTTTTCTCTTAAAACATTTAAAAAATCTTTAGCATACCATTCTGGCAAATTCCAAAGATCGACAAAAAGCTGGGCTAATGGCGTAATCGAACCATAATTTTTTAAAAATTTATCAGCTTGTAAAACAATCAAATTCTGATGACTTTTTGCCTTAGTCTCTGGAAATCTTTTTTTAATTTTTTCTAAATTTTCAGCATAAACATAAACTTTATCATAATCTGCTGGCGCTTCATTAAATTTTTTTCGAAAAGCAGAATATCCGCCAAAAATAGCGTTTGGAGGCGTATTAGCTTCGATTTCAAAAACTGAATTTTTTACATAAGTTGAATAAATAATATCTTTTTTTAAGGTACGGAAAGTTGCCCAAAGATAAAGAAATTTTTCAAAATCACGGATTCTAAAATCGCGGCCGGAAACTTCAATAATTTGTGCCTCTCGTGGTGTTTTTAAAGAGTTAAAAATTGTACTCAAAGAAAAACCAAATTTTTGGGCTAAATCTTTTTGAGTAAATTTAGTTGTTTTTTTCTCTAAATATTGGGTTAGTATGTCCCGCCAGATGATTTCTTTTTTAGTCATTGTGATTGATAATGATACGAATTAATTCGAATTATTTATGCGAATGACGCAAATTAAATTCGTGGCATTCGCATACTAAATTTGTATCAATTCGGATCTTGACTTTCGTTTTTTGCTATAAAAGAATAGTCTCATTTCTATGATATTCGAAACTTAACTGCTTGTCAAAAATAATCAGATGCAGTCCAGCGGACTTCTAATTTCCTGCAACTTATTACCCGCCACTTTTGTATATACTTGTGTTGTTTCTAAGCGGCGATGACCTAATAATTCTTGAATATATCTTATATCAGTCCCCGCCTCGAGTAAATGGGTGGCAAAAGAATGGCGCAAGCTATGGCAGGTAGCTTGTTTTTTAATGCCGGATAATTTTAGGGCATTAAAAAATACTTTTTGTATTGCCCGTTCAGTTAATTTTCCGCCTCGTTCGCTTTCAAAAACATATTGGTCGCCGTTTTTCGCAGTGATATATTTTTTCAAAACATCTAACAAAATTTTTGGCAATAAAGTTTTTCGATCTTTTTGTCCTTTTCCTTGGCGCACATAAATAAATCCCGAATCAAAATCCAAATCTTGAACTTTTAAATTTACCGCTTCAGAAATTCGCAAGCCAGAAGCATACATTAAAGCTAAAAATAATTTATGCTTTACATTATTTATTTGTCCTAAAATTTTTTTTATTTCCTTTTTTGATAAAACCACTGGCAATGTTTTTGCTTTTTTGGCGCGAGGAATATTAACAAAAAACCGCCGGCGATAAATCTCTCCGTAATACATCTTTAAAGCGTTATAAACAAGATTTAATGTCGAAGAAGAACAACCCTTGTCAGCTAAATACTCTAAATATCTTTTAATATCAAAGGAGTTTATTTCCCGCGGGCTTTTTCTTGTAAAATCCAAAAAGATTGTGTTATAATAAAGATAAGACTTAATCGTCTTTTGGCTAAAACCTTTAAGTTTTAAAAGCTGTAATAAATTAGCAAAATTATTGGCGCTCATACATTTCGATTATATCATATTTATAATCGGAGTTATCCACAAATATTTTGTGTGTTTTATACGAAAAATTGGTCGAGTTCGTATAAAACTAGTTATGTGCCATTCCATTTTTAGAGAAATGCTTTTATTCTTAAATTCAAACATATGAGCGTTGAAGGCGGCGGCGACAGCCGAGCACCGACAGTAATGGACATTACAAGACGGAGTTTTGCTGAAGGTTTCAGGCTAAACCCTCATGCATTTAATATACCGCTTGGTGTTGAGTATGCGTTTAGGGATCCACCACCAGAAAACCCTAAACGTTTCCTTAAACACTATGAAGAGCATGCGGCAGAAACATACTCACCAGAAGATGTACAGGAAATTATGAGGTTAAGTGATCCAGAAGCTGTCGCCGCCTTTGACGCAATTATTGATGAACTTAGACAAAATTTCGACGCTATAAAGGCAGCCGGCCCTGCAACAGTTCAAGATTACTGTGAACGATTACGTACACTTGTTAAACCAAAAAAGTAAAAGCATTTCTCTGTTCGCTACGCTCACATTTGCTCCTTTCAGTCGCAAATAAAAAATGGAACAGCACATAACACTGCATAGCCGGCTCGCTCTTTTTCAAAGAGCTCGCGCAAATTGGCTGGCTGTACCGCACTTCGTGCGATATTATACAGCCAGCCAACTTCGGCTATGCAGGAACGTTAGGCGAAATAGCCAGAAATTTCTTTATTATTTTTTAGATTTTTTTGGCAATTTATTTCAGCGGTCGAACATAGCTTGTGATATAATTTAGTCAGTTTAATAATTTAACCATAATCACTATGAACAAATTTGAAATGGGTCCTAGCCCAGAAGAATCTAGGGAGTTTGAACAATTGAGCAGCTTAATGGGTGGTAAAGATCATGTTGAGGGTATGTCAAAACATGGTGCTGTCTATATTAACAAGTGGCCAAATGGCTCAATTGAGGTTTCTGTCGTTGGAACAAATGGTGTTAATACAAAGTTCACTGTTTCTGAGGGTATGGGCGTAAGAGCCGAGGCTGAAAAACCGGCAAGAACAAAATTCTCACACGAAGGTGGAGGAACTGAAGAACATCAATATTTAAGTGTAGAATTTTCACTTGATGACGTTCTTGCCTCTTTTCAGCAGAAAACTGAGAAATCAGAATAAATTGCCAAAAAATAATAATAAGGAATAGAAATTTCTGGCTACATCACATAACAGCGTGTATCTGGCTACGGAAAATTGGCGTTAATTAAATCCATATGGAGCGCCAATTTTCCTCCGCCCAAATTTTCATCCCTTAAATAGATGAGGATTTGGGTGGGGTTTAAAAATCAAGCGTTATTTGATAATCAATATTTATCCTATTTAATCGGGATGAAAACTTCAGATACACGCGAACGTTATACGCAATTTTGCCAAACAAATAATTGAAATATTTTAAATTGAGCCCTTTTGAAATTTTTTTGGAAATGAAGAAGCCCCGTGTCAGATTGTTCCGAAGAACTCTCCAACACGGGGCGTGCGACGCTCGCTCGGTCCTCAGTCCTCACGCTCGCGGTTGTAGCTGACATGCCCGCTGAGACAGTGCGGCCAGATGACCTCGTGGCCCTGGTACTGCAGCATGTCTACGAGGGCCATGCAGTAGCCGTAGACGCGGTCGTTGTTGCCGCACTGTCTCGACCACACGGTGAAGGACTCGAGCCATTCGGTACCGAGCTCGCCGCCGAACTTGCCGGCTTGCACTTCCACTCGACCGCCGGCGTCATCGTGGCTTTTGTCCCAACGGACGAAGATCTTGAGCTTCATCGCATCCTCCTTTGAACTGTCGGCCCACCATGAGCCAGACCCATCATTTAAGCATATCAAGCTAAAAAAGTCAAGTGCAAGCCGGCAAAAATTTCAAAAGGGCTCTAATAATAAGGTAATTATTTGTTTGGCAAAACTCGCTCCTTTCAGTCGCGCCTCGCTGCGCGCTCGCCTCCCGTTGGTCGGCTCGGGGCGTATAACAGCACGATATGAGGCTCGCTCGTTGCACTTCGCTCGCGCAAATTTGCCAAAATAATTATTGATTTTTTAATGGAATTTTGGCAAACTTCTCATATCGGCGACGTTAAGTGAAATTTGACCCCGCCCTCCACTAACGTTAAATTTTTATAGAAGCATTTATTTATCAACAATATGAAGTGGAAAAATTTAGCACCAAATCTCGTGCGTCAAAGACTTATCATCGAGGGCACGACTGAAAAAATCGTAGAACCTGAACAAATCAAAGCCTACCTCGATGAACTTGCAAAAGTCTGCGACATGGAAAAACTTTCTGGTCCATACGCCTACACTGCCCACAACATGGGTTATGGTGGCTGGATTCACTGGAAATCATCAGGGGCGGCTTTTTACTCGTATCCGACAAATCCGCCTTTATTCACGGTTGACTGTTATACATGCCGTCCATTTTCCAACGAAAAAGCCGCCGAGTTCACCAGAAAGTTTTTCAACGCACTCGATTTGGTATGGAAAGAAGTAAAAGTATAGTCGGGCGGGGTCAAACTCTGCGCTCCCTTCGGTCGCTTGCCACGCTGCGCTCTCGCCTCCTTACAGTCGGCTCGGGTCACTTAACAGCGGCTAAACGGTTCGGGGCTTGCAGCCCCTCACCCATATTTGCTGGCGGTGACGCGCTCCGCGCGATATTATACCGCCAGCAAACATCGTTTAGCCGCGAACGTTAGCTGAAATTGTTTATTAATTATTAAAACAACAAACATGTTAAAAAAAATATTTCACAAAATGAATAGTAATTCCGTAAATCTTAGGAAAAAAATAATTCTTAACATGTTAGACGATGATTCGGAAGCAAAAATATTAGATCTTGGATGTGACGAAGGTTCATGGTCCATAAAATTAAAAGAGAAGATTAATTCAAAACAAATTTATGGAATCGATATTATTGACCAAAGACTTAAGGAAGCAAAAGAAAAAGGAGTTATAACTAAAAAATCTGATTTAAATGAAAATATCCCATTTGAAAATAATTTTTTCGATGTAATACATGCTGATCAAGTAATTGAACATATTGCAAATTTAGATCGTTTTATTTCTGAAATTCATAGAGTATTAAAACCAGGAGGATATATAATAATAAGTACTGAAAATGGAAGCTCGTGGCATAATATTTTTGCTTCCATACTAGGTTGGCAAATATTTTCTTTAACAAATTTAAGTTCAAAAAAATCTGGGATAGGGAATCCATTGGCTATACATAGAGGTAAAACAATTGACTTAAGTTCATGGACCCACAAAACAATTTTTAACTACAGAGGACTTAAAGAATTCTTTGAAGCGTACAGTTTTAAAAATACTAAAATAGTAGGGTCAGGATACCATCCATTACCAGCTTTTTTTGGGAAAATAGACCCAAGACATAGTCACTATATTACTCTTAAATGTTATAAATAAATTAATAAACAACATCAGCTAACAATGAATAACTGGTTCACTCACTCCGCTATCGCTCCGTTCGCTCTCCCAAATTTGGCGGCGGTATGTCGCTCCGCTCCAAATTTTACCACCGCCAAACTTCAGTTATTCACGGCCGTTAGGCGAAATAGCCAGAAATTTCTTTATTATTTTTTAGATTTTTTTGGCAATTTATTTCAGCGGTCGAACATAGCTTGTGATATAATTTAAACGTTTAATAATTTAACCATAATCACTATGAACAAATTTGAAATGGGTCCTAGCCCAGAAAAATCTAGGGAGTTTGAACAATTGAACAGCTTAATGGGTGATAAAGATCATGTTGAGGGTATGTCAAAATATGGTGCTGTCTATATTAACAAGTGGCCAAATGACTCAATTGAGGTTTCTGTCGTCGCTGGAACAAATGGTGTTAATACAAAGTTCACTGTTTCTGAGGGTATGGGCGTAAGAGCCGAGATTGAAAAACCGGCAAGAACAAAATTCTCACACGAAGGTGGAGGAACTAAAGATCATCAATATTCAAGTGAAGAATTTTCACTTAATGACGTTCTTGCCTCTTTTCAGCAGAAAACTGAGAAACCAGAACAAATTGCCAAAAAATAATAATAAGGAATAGAAATTTCTGGCTACATCACATAACAGCGTGTATCTGGCTACGGAAAATTGGCGTTAATTAAATCCATATGGAGCGCCAATTTTCCTCCGCCCAAATTTTCATCCCTTAAATAGATGAGGATTTGGGTGGGGTTTAAAAATCAAGCGTTATTTGATAATCAATATTTATCCTATTTAATCGGGATGAAAACTTCAGATACACGCGAACGTTATGCGTAATAGCGAAAAGCCAAAAAATTGAAATTTTTTGATATTTTCTGGCAATTTGTTATTGCGTGGTCGGCGTAACTATGGTATTATTATCATGTATTTTAATCACTAACTAAAAAAATTATGGGAAATCCTGAAATGGGTGGCTTTCACCCCGAAGAAAAAAAACTAGACCACGGCGAATATTTAGGGAGCACTGAAAAAGTGGAAATAAGATTAACGGATAGCAATAGAGACGATGTTTTGCAGCAATTGGTTGAAGATAACCCGAATCTTGTTCAAAAGGTTTTTGTGAGTCAATCTTTTGATGGTGGAAAAACAATGTATGGTTATCATGATCAATGGAATGCGGAAGAAAGAAAGGATGTGGTAGGAGCTGCAAAACATCTCGCGGAACTAAACAAAGATGGTGGACCAGCGGAACAAGCCACCTTTTATGTACACGTTCAAAAATACGAAAAACCGCAAGAATAACAAATTGCCAGAAAATATATGACCGCCCTTCGGGACGGTCATTGCTTTTCGCTATTACGCATAACAAAGTGTATGCGGTTCGGGCTTTCCCCGAAAGCCCTCACCCAAATTGAAAAACCCCGCTCTTTTTGATACAATTACATCAAGGTAGCGGGGTTTTTCAACTTCGCATACTCGGAAACGTTATGTGAAATAGCCAGAAATTTCTTTATTATTTTTTAGATTTTTTTGGCAATTTATTTCAGCGGTCGAACATAGCTTGTGATATAATTTAAACGTTTAATAATTTAACCATAATCACTATGAACAAATTTGAAATGGGTCCTAGCCCAGAAAAATCTAGGGAGTTTGAACAATTGAACAGCTTAATGGGTGATAAAGATCATGTTGAGGGTATGTCAAAATATGGTGCTGTCTATATTAACAAGTGGCCAAATGACTCAATTGAGGTTTCTGTCGTCGCTGGAACAAATGGTGTTAATACAAAGTTCACTGTTTCTGAGGGTATGGGCGTAAGAGCCGAGATTGAAAAACCGGCAAGAACAAAATTCTCACACGAAGGTGGAGGAACTAAAGATCATCAATATTCAAGTGAAGAATTTTCACTTAATGACGTTCTTGCCTCTTTTCAGCAGAAAACTGAGAAACCAGAACAAATTGCCAAAAAATAATAATAAGGAATAGAAATTTCTGGCTACATCACATAACAGCGTGTATCTGGCTACGGAAAATTGGCGTTAATTAAATCCATATGGAGCGCCAATTTTCCTCCGCCCAAATT
>JBFLZX010000026.1:0-7684 GCA_040756075.1 Patescibacteria group bacterium
TTTGTTATTAAAATCAGAGTTTTTGCTCTGATTTTGTATTTTTAGTATAATGTAAATGAATTTCGTATCTGGTAGCTGGAATCTTGAATCGAATATTGAATTTAGAATCAAGAATTATAGTCCCGACGCAGTCGGGACTGCATTCGCAAATTCATAATTCATAATTCAATTCGAGATACGAGATTCAAGATACGAAATTCAACTAAATGTTTTCCCAACTCAAATCCCTCCAGCAAGAATATAACCGAATAACCCAGGAATTACAAAAACCCGAGGTCTTTTCTGATCCCAAAAAAATGCGCCAGCTTTCAATCCGTCAATCAGAATTATCAGAAATTGTCCAGAAAGCAAAAAGATTAGAAGAAATTGAAAACCAACTTAAAGAAGGACAAGAAATTTTAAAAAACGAAAAAGACAAAGAAATACGAAATCTGGCGCAAGAGGATATAATAAATCTTAAAAAAGAAAAAGTTATTTTAGAAAAAAAATTACAAATTGCCCTCCTTTCCGGCGATCCAAATGATAAAAAAAATGTAATTATGGAAATTCGGGCTGGAGTTGGCGGCGACGAAGCAGAACTTTTTGCTGCAGATTTATTTAGAATGTACTCGCGCTTTGCCCAAAGCAAAAATTTATCAATTGATATAATGCATTCAAACCGCACAGGACTTGGCGGATTTAAAGAAATAATTTTTGAAATAAAAGGCGAATATCCATATGCAATTTTCAAATATGAAGCTGGGGTGCATCGAGTTCAGCGCGTTCCTCAAACTGAAAAATCAGGCCGAGTGCATACTTCAGCCGCAACTGTCGCGGTTTTACCAGAGATTGAAGAAATAGAATTTAAAATTGACCCAAAAGATTTGAAAATTGAAACCTTTTGCGCTACTGGCCATGGCGGACAAAGTGTCAATACAACTTATTCAGCAGTTAGAATTACTCATCTTCCATCAAAAACGGTTGTTTCCTGCCAAGACGAACGTTCGCAGCTAAAAAATCGCGAAAAAGCAATGAAGATTCTGCGTTCTCGCTTATTTCTTTTGCAACAAGAAAAACAACAAAAAGAACGCCACGATGCCAGACGCATCCAAATCGGCACTGGCGACCGATCAGAAAAAATCCGAACTTATAATTTCCCTCAAGATCGCATAACTGACCATCGGATTAAATTTAGTTTGAATAATATTCAAGAAGTGATGAATGGACAGTTAGATGAGCTGCTGACAAAGTTAAAAGAAGAAGATAAGAAAAGAAAGCTAGATAAAAAATGATTATTGAATTGTTTATTAACGAATTAACGTATTAACGGATTATAAGTCCCGATACATCGGGACTAAAATTCGTTAATTCACAATTCGTTAATCGAGTAATTCGGTAATTATGGAACAAAAAACCAAAACTCCCATCTTCTACATCCTTGGCATCGTTTTTATCTGGCGCGCGGTGCTTTGGCTTTTTGGCTTTGTCGCAAAAAATCGCTTTGACCTTTTGCCAGATCCGAGTTATGGAAAAATATTGCCCTGGAATGCTCCGACTCATTCTTTGCTTGCGCTTTGGGCACGCTGGGATTCTGGCTTTTATTTAGAAATCGCAAAATCTGGCTATTTTTTTGATCAAGCAAAAGGCTTTTATAATACAATTTTCTTTCCTCTTTACCCAATGCTGATTGGCGCGTTTTCATTTATTTTCAATAACAGCCTTGTTTCTTCTGGCATTATTTTATCATTTATTTTTACAATTTTAGCTTGTATTTTTCTTTATAAACTTGCACGGCTGGATTTAGAAGATGAGACGGCAAAAAGAAGTATTTTTTATTTTTTAATCTTTCCTGCGGCAATATTTTTGGCTGCGGTTTATAATGAGTCGCTTTTTGTCTTTTTGGCCTGCGCTTCTTTTTATTTTGCTAGAAAAAATAAATGGCTGATTGCCGGGGCTTTTGGATTTTTCGCCGCTCTAACCCGGCCGCAGGGCATTTTACTTTTACCAGTTTTATTTTTAGAATATCTCGAGCAACGGGAATTTAGTTTAAAAAAATTAAGACTGAATATTTTAAATCTGCTTTGGATTCCGGCCGGCCTTATAACTTTTATGTATTATTTACATAAAAAATTCGGTAATGCTTTTTTGTTTTTTACCCAACAGAGTCTTTTTGACCGCCAGACAAATTTATTTTTTTCTAATCTTTTGCAAACATTAAAAAAATATTTAACTGGTTTTTTCTTTCCGCATCAAGATTTTTTTCCTGAATATTTAAACCGCGATATAGAATTTATCTTTTTTGCCGCTTTTCTAATTCTTGCGATTTGGATTTTCTTTAGCTTCCGGATGTCTTATGGATTTTATATTCTTTTAGGTCTTCTTTTTCCGCTTTTGACCGGTATTTTAACAAGCATTCAGCGATATACTATTTTACTTTTTCCTGTTTTCATTTTTTTGGCTAAGTTAGGCCGAAAACAAAGTATAAATTTTGCGGTTACTTTAATCTTTTCCATCTTTTTAGGACTTTTTACCATCTTGTTTATCAATTGGTACTGGGCAGGGTGAAAATAATTTTAAATTTTCAATTTTAAATTTTAAATCAATTTTTAAATTTAATCATTTATTGAAAATTTAAAATTTGTCATTAAAAATTAAGACTGTGCAAATAGAACAAGCTTTGAAATACGGTTCAACTATTTTAAAAAATAAAAGCGACTCCTCGGCTTTAGATGCCGAGATTTTGTTATCTTATGTTTTAAAAAAGAGTCGCACTTTTTTATTTACTTATCCAGAGAAAAAATTAACTAAAACGCAATGGCAAAAATACAAAAAACTAATTGCCCGATGCGCCAAATACGAACCAATTGCCTACATCACGCGCCGCAAAGAATTTTATGGTTTAGATTTTTATGTTGATAAACGAGTTTTAATTCCACGGCCAAAAACCGAAGAATTGGTGGAAAAAATTTTAACTTACCTACAAAAAACCAAACATCAAATGTCAAATATTAAAATCTGCGATGTTGGAACTGGCTCTGGCTGTATTGCCATTGCTCTGGCGAAAAATCTACCGCAGGCCAAAATTTACGCCGTGGATATTTCCAAAAAAGCTCTAAAAATTGCAAAACTCAACGCCAAAAAACACAAAGTTTTAAAACAAATTAAATTTATACAAAGTGATTTATTCTCAAAAATCTCGCCAAAAACAAAAACACAATATAATAATATAGATAATATAGGCTACCACAAAAACCGCTCGAGCGGTTTTTGTGGTAGAGGGATAAATATCATTTCTTTTTCACAATTACAAAAAATAAATGATATCAAAATAAATATCTTCTGTTTTTCGCGATCGCGAAAAACAGAAGATACTAAAATAAAATTTGATATTATTGTGGCAAATCTTCCCTATTTATCAAAAAAAGAATATCAAAAAACTTCACTAACAATAAAAAGCTATGAACCAAAACTTGCCCTTTTGGGCGGAAAAAATGGCGATGAAATTTATAAAAAATTCTTAAAGCAGGCTTTATTATTTCTTAAACCAAACGGAAAAATATTTTTTGAAAATTATTAGAATAAAAAACAGGGCATTGCTGCCCTGAGAATTTAAAATTTATTTCACTATTAATTATAATCAAACTATTAAACTATATCAACCCCACATTTTTGAAAAAAATCAATACACTAACATATCCCACACAACCAAGCAATAACCCAATTATTACGGCATAAACCAACCCCTTTCTCGCATCATTTCTCGCATCATTAAACATCCGTTTATATTCTTCATCTTCAAAATCAACTGGATATAGAAAATCTTCTATTTGTTCTACTAAAGTTACTTTTATTCCTTTTTTATTACATTCTCTTACCCTCTTATGGTTTTTATTTCTCCATAGTCTCGCCATTAATTCTCTTTTACAATCCTTATAATGCTCAATAACTTCTTTTATATCCTTGATTCCTTTATATACCATATACAGTATACCAAAAATACAACCCAAACTGAAAAATGTAAAAAATATATTCTGAAAATGAAAATCGGAGTTCATGTTCATCTTCTGCACTCCCTCTCCAAAGAACACCCCTTATTATGCTCTAAAACCAAAATTTGTCAAGTTTTTGTGGCTTCTTTTTGTGACTTCTTTTCTGGCTTCTTTCTTTAGGTTTCTTGTCTTACATTTTTTGCCATTTTTTCCAATTCTAGAGGACTTATCTTTGAAATATTGCCTTCGGTAAACAATTTAAGAGGCAGTGAATAAGCAGTTAAAAGAATTTTACGGCACTCATCATTAAAAGCATAAGGACCTTCTTCTGACTCATCGGTATATAAACCCTCGCCTGCCCATTCTTCATGAAAAAAAACAATCCATTCTTCTATCTCTTCAATCCAAATTAGATATAAATACAAATCTCTAAGAGAAGCCCTATCTGAATTTAACAACAAACTTACTCCCGGCATAGAAGTAGATTTTAATTTTCTTGTATCTAAATAATTAGCGATACTAACTTTTTTTGGTTTTTCTTCAATACGATAATTAGATAAATTTAATCTCGCGGTCGGCAACTTACCTAATGGAACCTCAAAAATTCTTTCTTCCCATGGCATCCCTGGATAACATCTTGAACAACTACTCACTCCAAAATTTATCTTCACTTTTCACCTCCTAAAAACAGAGGAGCTATCTTTATTATAATAAAAATAAAAATTAAAGCAAATTTTCAGGGATTTTTAAAAGCCGCCTCATTTGAACGGCTTAATATTTAAGATTTTTGTCTACAAAAACCACTCGAGCCGGAATTGTAGACAGACTCGAAAACCATAAAAGACTTAGATTTTAGATTTAAGATTTTTTAATACTCTACTTTCCTTTCTCCAGGCACAATAACTACCCAACTCTGACCGCGATTTAAAGAAATCTCGCGACCATTTTTATCAAAAAATTTTGTCCGTGAAAGACGATCTTTTTTCCGCCACTGACCTTCAATTTTTTCTCCATCGCGAAAAACAAAAACTTCACCTAAACCTGTTAAATCCAAATCAATCCGATCTTTCTCCCATAAATTAACTTCCGCCGGCACTCGCTGAATAACAACATTTTTTGGCGCCAGCTGTTTTCCGGTTAAACGATCGTTATGCGCCGGGCCGCCGTTAAAACGCAAATAACTATTTGAATCGCGATTATATTTAAATTCAACATAGTAATCCCCGGCAAAACCAATCTTAATTGTTTTTTCTTCTTGCGGCCGCGCATCTTTTTTTGCTTCGTCTTTAAAGCGCCACATTTCGTATTTTGGCGGCATCTTTTCTTGGTATTTTTTATCAGCGATTGCCTTTTCAATTAAATCAGATGAAGTATATAAATTATGCGGCATTCCTTCTGGCCCTCGCCAAAAATATACAGCATCGGCTGACATTTCATTTAAAACTGGTAATTTTAAATTAGAAATCATTTCATAAGCTTGGGGTGAGCCGCCGACATGAACGTATAGCGCATTATATTCAGAAGAAATTTCTAAATAATAATGCCTGGCTGAACGAACTGGCCAAATTTCTTTGATTTTTTCGCCAGGAGAAAATACCGCTAAAAAACGAGTAATCCCGCCTTCGGCCAATAATTCATAAACCACGCTCGCGCGCGACAAGCCTTTTTGCGGCCTAACATCAACTAAATTCTCAATCATCACGGCATAAGGGAATCTATTTGCTTCTTCTCGTTTGACTAAAACTCCATCAAGTCGGCGCGGTGCCATTTTTGGCTTTTCCCGGCCTTCAATATATGGTCCTGATGAAATTTTAAAAGATTTTTTATAAACCTTTACATATTGATAAAAACCGTAAGCGCCTCCGGTTATCAAGAAAATTCCAATAATAATCACTGCAACTAGCGCTTTTTTATTGGCTTTGAGTTTTTTGAAAATCGAGCCAACTGACTCACCAAAAACTCCTAATCGATTTTGTTTCACTTGCTCTTTTGACGTCATATTTATTGATCAATGAACTACCTCGCTAGCTTACTGCGAGGTATTCAGCTGTCATTTCGAGCGAAGTCCCCGACCTGTCGGGGACGAAGCGAGAAATCTCACAGCTTATGAGATTCCTCAACTTCCCTTCGACTCACTTTGTTCGCTCAGGGTCGCTCGGAATGACGACATAAGACAAGCTTCGAGGAATTTAAATCATTAATAACGCAGGCTAAAGCCTGCGCCTACAATTTGTTTGAAAATTTAAAATTGTTAATTATATTCTACCTCTTTATCCTCTGGAATCGCTTCCACCCAGATATTTCCGCGGACAAATTCATGCTCGCTTCCATCTTCGTGATAACAAAATGTTCTTGAATCGCGATCGCGCTTTACACATTTACCTTCATAGCCCTGACCGCCTGAAAACATATAGGCCCCTTTTTCACCGACAACATCAAGAGTTACTCTTCCTTTTTCATCAACAACTTTAGTTGGTAGTTTAATTACAATTACATTTTTAACAGTAATTTGTTTATCTGTATTTCGATCTTTATGCACCTCACCGCCATTAAATCTTAAATATTCATTTTTTTCACGATCATATTTGTATTCTACAATGTAATCTGGTCCGGAAAAATTGATCTTAATAGATTTCTCATCTTGAGGTCGATTTTCTAATTTTGCATTATCAACAAATTTCCAAAGATTATATTTTGGTTCTTGATCAAATTTCTTATCGCGCAAAGCGTATTCTAAAAACTCAGATTTAGTGAAAAGATTATGGGGAGCAGGAGTAGATAAATCTCGCCAGAAATATGAACTTTCATACATAGCATTTAAATCTTTTAAACCAAGTCCGGAAACAGCTTCTAAAGCTTCTGGCGAACCGCCGATATGAGCACACATTGCCTCATATTCTGCGCACCATTCTAAATAATAAGGACGCAAAGAACGAATTGGACCGATTAAATCTGCTTTATGCCCCGCGAATAAAGCTAGAAATCTAGTGATGCCGCCTTCTGCCAAAGCTTCATAAACCATACCTGCTGACTGCAGGCCGGCTTGAGGTCTTGTAGTTGATAAATTTTCAATAATCACCGCTATCACTGGCAAATTTGCTTCCTCTGGTTTAACAATCATTCCATCTAGGTGCCTAACATTTTTTTCTTTTTGCAGACGGGCCAATCTCCCTTCTCTGCCGCTAACAAAATAATAAATCATTACTATTGCGAGACTCAACAAGGCGATAACAATAATTGTTATCATCTGCGTTTTGCGACTTGTTTTGAGATTTTGGAAAAAACGCTGGAAAAAATTTTGGTTATCCATATGTAAATCATTAAAACATTAAAACAAAAGAACACAAGAACAATTTCTTGATAAACTCGAAATATATTTTGTTTTAATGTTCTCGTGTTCTAGTGTTCTTGTGATATCAACTTTACCAAAAATCCCCTCATATTTCCAGTGGATAACTAATATAGAAAATTTGGCAAAAATATGGTAAAATATAAAATAAGGTGATAGGTAATAGGTGTTAGATATTAGATTTAGATCTCTAAAATCGACCCTAAACTAATACCTAAAACACTTAATCCCTATTTCAGGAAGGGGGTGAAAAAAATGGCTGAACAGCCAACAACATCAACAACACCGACACCAACACCACAAACCCAAACAAAACCACCAGAACCAAAGATTCTATTTTACATTTTGTCATTTTTAATTGGCCTTT
>JBFLZX010000026.1:7784-21270 GCA_040756075.1 Patescibacteria group bacterium
AAGGGGGTGAAAAAAATGGCTGAACAGCCAACAACATCAACAACACCGACACCAACACCACAAACCCAAACAAAACCACCAGAACCAAAGATTCTATTTTACATTTTGTCATTTTTAATTGGCCTTTTCGGGATTATTTTTGGCATTATTTATATGACAAAAGAAGGTGAAGAAAATAAAAAGTTCGGAAAAATCTGCTTGCTTTTAGGCTTGCTGCCAATGGTTTTAGCCTGTATCTGCTGGCTTTTAATGTTTGTCTTAGGCATTGGCGCTTCTTTCCTGCCCGGAGCAACTGACACCTCGTCTTTTAACACTTCATTTAATACTTACTAGAATTACGAGAAATCCCAAAAATTAAGAAAGCGGGCGGCGTATTTTCAACCGGCCCGCTTATTTTTTAAATTAAGCATAAATATTTATAAGCGAAACTTTCAACAGCGGTTTTTATCCCACACCTTTTTAAAATACCCCACCTCTCTTGCTTTGGGGACAAAAAATTAGAGCCTTTCGTCCCGACATATCGAGGATGAAAGGTTGTGGGATTTATTCTCAATAAAAAAGGCCCAAATGGGCCGTTTTCTCGTAATTTATGAATTACCGGAGATTTTCTTAAAAATTGCGTTTCTTTCTATTTTATCCATTTCAAGTACTGCTCTTAAAACGACGATATCTCTCCCTAAACGTCGAACTCGATCTTCAAAATTGTCAGTAGAAATCCGCTTATTTGCTTCATCTAAAGCATTTTTTGCTGAATTTAAATATTCTTCTGCTTCCTTTTTTCTTCTTTCCGCTTCTTCTAATTGACTTTTTAATAAATCAACCTCTGCGCAGGCGCTGTTATAAATCTCTTCTACTTGCTTCTGACCTTGTTCAGCAATAGAAACATCAGCTTTTAATCTTTTTCTTTCTACTTTTAACTTTGCTAATTCCTCTTTGCATCCAATCAAAGAAGTAATAATATCAATATCACAATAATATTCTCGATAATTACCCCTCTTTAATTCAAAAATTCTTCCTCTTGCTCCTTTGCCTATTAACTCAAGCAATGAAAACCCAATCATTATTTTCAAAAATCTTTCTAACGCTTCTTCCCTTGTCTCTCCATCGGATCTAAATTCGTCCAGTTCGCTTAAAAGAAGTTCTTTAAGATCGTCTTCAGCGATTCTATTACGATTTTCTCCTTTACAAAACTCGTCTAAAAGAATAAAAATTTCTATCCCTTTCCTGCCAAGCTTTTCGAAAAATAATATTTTTCTTTCGGCTTTTTCGCTAAAATCTCGATCATCACTTTCTGGCTTTTCTATTAACATCATTGCTGGCGCTAAACTTTCTTTTTTTAAACGATACCAGCCTTTTCTTCCTGGAATTAGTTCAATTGCATTTCTTGTTCTGTAAATATGAGCAGCAACTACAGAATATAAAGCTCTATGAGATTTATAGCCAAGTTTTTGCCAGTTTTTTCGGCAAAAAAGACAAAGATCAAATTCGCCATTTTCATCAGCAGTTTCTTTAATTAGCCCAATTAAGAAATCAAGTTTCTCTCGTTTTTTCATATTTCCTCCTTGAACGAACATCTTATTATAATATCTATTTATTTTTTGTCAAGTTTTTTTTGTATTCTTTTTTTTTGTATTCCTAACAAAATACAGCCAAAAGTCTGGCTGTCATATTTTTTAAATTCTAAATTTTCACTTTATTCTTTCAAACTTTATTTCTTTTTCAATTATCTGGGCGTAAAACAAAATAATTTCTTTGTCAGGAAATTTCTGGCGCAAAACCTCGCCAGCTTTTCTTAAATTTATAACATGCACCTCGCGCTCTGCTTTTGAAGTTTCAAAAACAGCAGAGCCGCCGTAAGCGCCGCAGTCTTGATGATCAATTAAAACCATTTTTTTAATCTGATGAAGTTTAGAAGAAAGTTCAAATTGTTTTAAAGTTACCTTAAAATCAAAAGAATCTTGCGGCGCAGCTAAATTTTTTGCCGCTCCGGCTAAAACAATAATATCTAAATCAGTTAATTGCATTTCATGTTTTAAAAACTCCAAAGTTGCATCTTTAAACCGAAAATCCATACAAAAAAGGGCAACCGCCTGGGCATGGTGTTGATTTTGGTATAAAAAAGGGAAATTCATTAATTGTAAATTATTTATTAACGGATTGCGGATTAACAAATTTTAGTTCCGATGTATCGGGACTTTTAATTCGTTAATTAAATAATAAATAATCACACTTCGGTTCCCGGCTGTCCCGGCACTCTTCCATGTCTCTTTTTACGTGCAACTTTCAATCGTAAAGTTGCCCGGCGCAAAGCGGCAACAGCTTCAGCATATTGTGGTGCTGCGACACCAGATTTTTTCATTGTTTCAAAAGCTCTGCGCCGCGCTTCCTCTGCTCGCTTTTCATCAATTTCTTCCGCATGTTCTGCCGCATCAGTTAACAAAGTCACCTTATTCGGATGAATCTCAGCAAATCCGCCGGAACAAGTCAGAGAATCAACTATCTCTCCTTTACGGATTTTAATTTCGCCAATAGATAAAGCAGTAATCAAGGGAAGATGCGATGCATAAATACCAATCTCACCCATTTGAGTTGGGAGACTGATTGAATCTACCGTATCTTCATAAACTTTTCGTTCAAGAGTGATAATTTCGAGTCTAAAAGTTTTCATAAATTTCAATTTGTCATCCTGAGCCGCAAGCGAAGGATCCCCCTGCTAATAAGGGGATTCTTCGTCGTCCCGATAAATCGGGACTCCTCAGAATGACAGCTTTGCCGTCATTTCACTTCTTCAATCCTGCCTTTCATATAAAATGCTTGTTCTGGCTTGTCGTCATATTTTCCAGCTAAAATTTCAGCAAATCCACGCACTGTTTCTTCGCGTGACACATATTTACCTTTTGTCCCGGTAAAAACTTCCGCGACAAAAAATGGCTGAGATAAAAATCGGGTGATTCGTCGAGCACGCGCCACTGTGATCTTATCTTCTTCTGATAATTCTTCCATGCCTAAAATAGCAATAATATCTTGTAAATCTTTATATCGCTGTAAGACGCGCTGTACTTCGCGGGCAACACGATAATGCTCGCTACCAACAATCTGGGGATCTAAAACAGTAGAAGTAGAATCCAAAGGATCAACAGCAGGATAAATACCAAGCTCAGTTAAAGAGCGAGATAAAACAACTGTCGAATCTAAATGAGAAAAGGTGGTTGCTGGCGCGGGATCAGTTAAATCATCGGCAGGAACATAAACTGCCTGGACTGAAGTGATAGAACCTTTTTTTGTTGAAGTAATTCGCTCTTGCAGCTCTCCCATTTCTGTGGCTAACGTAGGCTGATAACCAACCGCCGAAGGCATACGACCCAACAAAGCCGAGACTTCAGATCCTGCTTGGGTAAACCTAAAAATATTATCAATAAACAGCAATACATCTCTGCCTTCCTCGTCACGAAAATATTCTGCCATTGAAAGACCAGACAGCCCGACTCGCAATCTCGCTCCTGGCGGTTCGTTCATCTGGCCGAAAACCATAGCTGTTTTTTTAATTACTCCGGAATTTTTCATTTCATTATACAAATCATTTCCTTCACGGGTTCTCTCCCCCACGCCAGCAAAAACAGAATAACCTCCGTGCTCCTGGGCAATATTTCTAATTAATTCCTGAACAATAACAGTTTTGCCTACTCCTGCTCCGCCAAATAAACCTACTTTTCCGCCACGAACAAAAGGAGCAATTAAATCAATAACTTTAATACCCGTCTCTAGAATTTCTGTTTTTGTCTCAAGTTCTTCGAATTCTGGCGCTTTATGATGAATAGGATAAGTTTTCTTTGTTTTAGGGGCTGGCTTTTCATCAATTGGCTCGCCAAGCAAATTAAACAGTCTTCCTAAAACTTCTTCTCCCACCGGCATAGAAATAGGCTTTTCCAGATCCAAAACTTCCTCCCCGCGACGCAGGCCATCAGTCGAACTCATAGCTACTGCTCGCACTAATGAATTCCCTAAATGCTGCTGTACTTCCAAAATCAACTTTTTGTTGCCAAGCCTTGTTTCAACGGCGTTATAAATCCTTGGCAATTTATCTTTAAATTCTATATCCACAACTGCTCCAATGATAGAAATAATTTTTCCTTTGTTCATATTTTCGTGTAACGTGTAACGTGTAACGTGTAACAATCTTGCGTTACACGTTATACGTTATACGGTTTGTTATTTCAAGCTTCCAGCCGATATCTCCGCTATCTCGCGGGTTATCGCCGCCTGCCGTGCCTGATTAAAAGTGAGCTGCAAATCAGCAATTATATCTCCTGCCGCATCGGTAGCATTTTTCATCGTCACCATTCGGCTCGAATGTTCTGAAGCATTTGACTCCAAAACTGCTTGATAAATTTGCATTTCGCAAAGCCGAGGCAACAATACTTCTAAAACCTCGTCTGCCGATGGCTCAAAAATATATTCAAAACCTTTCTTTTTTTTATCAGTTTTATCTATCACCTTTTTTTCGCGATCACGGAAAACTGATGATTTTATATTTTTCCCTAATTCTGAAAGTTTAATTAATTCTTCTCGTTCAATAGGTAAAAGCTGGCGCAGACACGGCTCATAACGAAGAGTAGACAAAAAATCCGTGTATAAAAGATAAATTTTGCTATATGTTTTTTTCCTGTGTTCTTGCAGAGGGATTTGCGCCACGGCTGACATATCCAAAAGGTTAAACTTATCACCAAAGTCTAAAAATTCGGCGATAATTTTAAAACCATGTCTTTGCATAAAATCTCTGCCTTTTTTGCCAACGCAGATAAATTCTACTTCCCTGCCATTTTTTATTTGCTCTTGGACAAAATTTATTGCCTTTTTAAAAATATTTACGTTTAGCCCGCCGCAAAGTCCTTTATCAGTAGTCACCAAAATTAGCAAAACTTTTTTATTCTCAACTTTTCTTAAAAGAGGGTGAAGTTCGAGATTAGTTTTTAAAGATAAATCTGAAAGCAAACTTAGAGCTTTTTTTGCGTAAAGCCGAGTCCGCAGCGCTGCCTCTTGGGCTTTTCTCATTTTCGCCGCAGCAACCATTTGCATCGCTTTGGTTATTTGTTGAGTATTGGTGATCGATCTTATTCGACGACGAATATCACGAGTACTTGGCATTTATTAATTACTCAATTAATGAATTGCGGATTAACGGATTGATTTCGCCAAAGACGGAATTATAAATTCGTTAATACGTTAATTCATTAATTAATAATTATTTAATCTTCCAATTAGCATCAATTGACCTTTTAAATTCCTCAATCGCTCTTTTTAATTCCTCTTCCGACCGCTCGTCTAAATCTTTTATTCTAGCTATTTTTTTCATCAAATCGGCGTAGCTTGTTTCTAAAAATTCCAAAAATTGTTCTTCAAAATCTTTTATTCTTTCCGCTTTAATATCGTCCAAATAGCCATTGATACCGGCGTAAATAATCGTTACTTGTCTTTCTAGGCTTTGAGGCATAAATTGCAACTGTTTTAAAACCTCGGCCATCCGTTTTCCTTTTTCGATCGTTTTTTGCGTTTGAAGATCCAGTTCAGCGCCAAATTGAGCAAAAGCGGCTAATTCCCGATACTGAGCTAAATCAAGACGCAATTTCTTTGCAACTTTTTTCATTGCTTTTGTTTGAGCTGCTGAACCAACTCTTGAAACTGATAAACCTACATTTAAAGCTGGTCGAATACCGGCATAGAATAAATCTGATTCTAAATAAATCTGGCCGTCAGTAATAGAAATTACATTGGTTGGAATATAGGCAGAAACATCGCCAGCCTGGGTTTCAATGATTGGCAAAGCAGTAAGTGATCCTCCGCCGTGTTCTTTTGACATTTTTGCTGCTCGCTCTAAAAGCCGAGAATGTAAGTAAAAAATATCCCCAGGGAACGCCTCTCGCCCAGGCGGCCTTCTTAAAAGTAAAGAAATCTGACGATAAGCCCAGGCATGTTTAGACAAATCATCATAAATAACTAAAGCATCTTGTCCTTGATCTATAAAGTATTCGCCCATAGCGCATCCGGCATAAGGCGCAATATACCATAGTGGAGCAGGAAAAGAAGCTGAAGCATTAACAACAATTGTATGACTCATTGCGCCAAATTTTTCTAGTTGAGCGACTATTTTGGCAATTTTTGCTTCTTTTTGTCCAATAGCAACATAAATACAAATCAAATTTTTTCCTTTCTGATTAATAATCGTATCTAAGGCTAAAGCAGTCTTGCCGGTCTGTCTATCGCCGATAATTAACTCTCTCTGACCGCGTCCTATTGGGATCATTGAGTCAATAGCCTTAATTCCTGTTTGAACCGGAGTATCGACTGACTGTCGCAAAACTACTCCCGGAGCAATTTTCTCAATAGGATAGTGTTTTTTGGCAATAATCTTGCCCTTGCCATCTAGAGGTTCACCTAAAGAATTAACTACCCGACTAATTAAATTTTCGCCTACTGGCACCTCTAAAATTCTTCCTGTGGATTTAACTATATCACCCTCTTTAATCTTCAAATAATCACCTAAAATAATTGCTCCTACTTGATCTTCTTCTAGGTTTAGCGCTACTCCAAAAACAGGACCCTGCGATGTAGAAAATTCCAGCATTTCAGAATTCATACAATTAGATAAACCAAAAACCCTAGCAATTCCATCGCCAACTTGTACCACTTGACCTGTTTCTTCTAGCTTGGGTTCAGCCTCAAAAGCTCTAATTTTTGCTTTTAAACTTGAAATAATTTGATCAGACATAAATATTAATTTTCAATTTTCAATTCTTAATTTCCAATAAATTCTCAATTTCACAATTTTCAAACAAAATTGAAAATTTAATAATTGTAACATTGATTGAAAATTGTAAATTAGAAATTAGAAATTTTAAACTAGGTTTTTTTGTAATAACTCTAATTTTTTTCTTAGGCTCAAATCAATAAAATTGTCTCCAACTTTTATCACCATCCCTCCCAAAATTTTGGGATCAATAAATTCTCGCAGTCTTACTTTTTTACCTATTTTTTTGGTAAGTAATTTAGTAATTTTATTTTTTAAAGATAACGAAAGTGTCACGCTTGATACAACTTCTACTTCTTGAATTTTTTCTCCTTCTAAAAATAGCCTTTTGAAATGATAAAAAATATTTTCTAATAAATCAAGACTATTTTTTTCAATTAATAAAAAAAGAAAATTGTAAATTTGAGGCAAGATTTCATTTTTGAAAATTGATTTTAAAATTTTTGTCTTCTCTTCGAATAAAATTTCTGGATTTAAAAGAAATTTTCTAAATTCTTTTTCTTTTTTTATTAGATTACAAACTAATTCCAAATCAAAAAGAAATTTGGCTGGTTTTTCTGCTTCCTTTGCGCAAAGGAACAAAGCTTGTGAATAGTGACGGACTGTAAACATTTTTCCTATAACCTATAACGTGTAACTTATAACGCAAGTTTAAAATTTGGAATACTTGAGTTACAAGTTATAAGTTACAAGATCTATCGAGTTAAGATTTATACACTTTTTTCATTTCTTCCACTGCTCCTTCTGCTAATTTTTCTTGAGATTTTTTGTCAAGATGATCTTCCAAAACTTTTTTTAGAGCCACAACAGTCACATTTGCTATTTCTTTCTTTGCCTCTTCAAGCATATTTGTTTTTTCATTTTTAATCTCTTTTCTCGCTTTTTCTAAAACTTGTTTTGCCTCTTCTTCTGATTTTTTCAGAATTTCCTGTCGCATTTTTTCTGCTCTTTCTTTTGTTTGGCGCAAAATTTCAGAAGATCGAAGTTGAACCTGCTGCAATTTTTTCTCTTGAATTCTCTCTGTCTCTTCATATTTTTTAGTAATTTCCTCAGCTTTTTCCAAACTATCAGAAATTTTTTTCCGACGCCGTTCTAACATATCTAAAATCGGTTTGTATAAAAATTTTTTCAACAAAAAAAGCAAGATCAGAAAATTGATAATCTGGGTAATAAGTAAAACAGGATTGATGCCGAGTTTTTCTAAAAGTTCCATAAATTTAGTTCATGGTTCGTGGTTCATGGTTATTGGTTTGTAGTTCGCTGGATAGAACGTTTTAAATTACTTAACATTTTTATCTCTATTGTAATTTTGTTATAAGTGTCCTCATATTCTATCTCATTAATGTATCTCCTTCTTTTAGCGATCTCAAGACAAGCAATGCATTCATAACCAGAAGTTCTCGCCATATTGATAAAATGACCAAAGTCTTTTTTTGTTCGCCCACTACCTTCTACAATATTTAATACAATAGAAATAGCTGCTCTTCTTAACTGATTAACTAATGCAAATAACTCTTCTTTGGGGAACTTTTTTGTCAATAAATAAATTTTATCAACTATTTCTAATCCCAATTTATAAACCTCCAATTTTTCAAAATTGAACATATGTTACTATGAACTATTAACCATGAACTCTGAACTAATTAGACAAATTTCACAATCAACGCCACGACCAACGCATAAATGGCGATTGCTTCGGCAAAAGCAATGGCTAAAATCATCGCAGTCTGAATTCTTGGCGCTGCTTCTGGATTACGGCCAATTGCTTCCATAGCTTTTCCCGCCAACATTCCAATAGCTAAAGCCGGACCAAAAGCACCAATAGCAATTGTTGCACCGGCAATGATTGTTTTGATAACATCAATTTCCATATTTTAAGATAACAAGATAACAAGATAACAAGATAACAAATTTTTGTTATTTTGTTCTCATATTCTTGTAATAATTAATGTTCGGCAATTTTCACCGCCATTGTCATAAAAACAAGCGTCAACATAGAAAATATTAAAGCCTGAACAAAACCAACAAAAATTTCCAAAAAATAAAATGGGATAGGAGCAAATAAAGGGATCAAAAAAGCAATAACCAAAAGTAAAACTTCGCCGGCAAAAATATTGCCGAATAACCGCAGAGAAAAAGAAATTAATTTGGCGAACTCAGAAACTAGTTCTAAAATACCAACAAAAAAATTAACTGGCCCTTTAAAATTAATATATTTCTTTATATATTTTATAAAACCAATTCCTAAAATACCAAAAATTTGAACACTGATAACCGAAGCAATAGCCAATCCCAAAGTAAAATTCAAATCAGAACTTGGAGCGCGAAAAATTGGGATAATATGATGATTCTTTATTCCAATACTTCCCATGCCAGGTAAAATCTCGGACCAATTAGAAATAATAACAAAAATAAAAATTGTTGCAACAATTGGAAAAAATTTTTTGGTTAATTTTCTATCTTGGGTTACTGAATTAAATAAATTAAATAATCCTTCAATTATTAATTCCAAAAAATTTATAAATCTCGATGGAACATCTTTGATTCTTTTGTACGACAAGACTGCCAAAACTGTCAAAAAAATCATCACTCCCCAAGCAGTTAAAAGTGAATTTGTGATAGGATAACTACCTATTTGAAATATTTTTTCTGCGGCTAAGGAAATCTCCATAACGAAATGTATCTTGTATCTAGTATCTAGAATCTGGAATAGAATCTATAATAGAAAATTCGAATTTACCAATTTTCCTGGGCAACTTTTCTTTCTAAAATTTATAATGTAGTTGCCCGTCAAATGCTCCTATTTGTCGCATTTGACCCAATGACGAAATAAATTCCAATTTTTCCCGCGAAGCGGGATCCCGTGCCGCGGGACAAATTCCAAAATTGATTTTGATTATTAGTTATTGATTATTTTTTGTCATTCGTCAAAGGCATGTTCGTCATTTCATACTAGATAATACGAAATGCCAGATTCAAGATTCAGATTTTAATTATTTGTTGATTATTTTTTGATTTTCTTGTTTTTTTGTTTTCTTGTTTTCTTGGCTCTTTTCTAAATCTTTCAAAATTGCTACTGTCTTTTTGTAAACTCCAAAACTTGAAATAAATATTGAAAGAAAAATTCCTAAAAGCAAAAACCACGGTGAAGTATCAAATTTTTTGTCTAAAAATCGACCAAGCAGTGCCGATAAAACAATTGGTATGGCAATCGTATAGCCCAATTCCCAGGCTAATTTTAATACTCTAAAATCAGATTTAGAAAATATTGGTTTTTTCATTAAACCCAAATGTCAAAGCCCTCTTCGGGCCTAAGCTTTCAGAACCGAAAACAAATATCAAATACTTTAATACCAAATTATCTATTAACTTTCAATATTATAATTTTGGATTTCATTTGTCATTTAGATTTTGGATTTTGAAATTATTTCTCTTTCTTCTCTTCTTTCTTTTCCGGCTTTGCCGCTGCCTCGGTTTCTGTTGCTTCTGGAGCTTGCGCTGCCCCCTTTTCTTTTTTTACTCCTTCAATTTCTTCAACTTTTTCCTCCACCTTTTCTTTAAGTTTTTCCAATTCTTCTTCAGAGCGTGGCGGCGTGGTTGTCGCGATGATTTCCTCTTGTTTTGTCAAAACCTCAACTGCCGCCGAAATATCCAGATCTTTAATCCTAATCACATCGGAAAAATCTTTAAGCGAACTAATATCGACTCTAATCTCTTTTGGCAAGTCGGAAGGCAAAGCTTCAACTTCAATTTCATCAATATTTTTTACCAAAACGCCGCCTTTTTCTTTAACTGCCTGAGCTTCGCCAAAAAAGACTAACGGCACATTCGCCTTAATTCTTTCAGTCAATTTTACTTGATAAAAATCGATATGTAAAAATTTGTCAGTTCTTGGATCTTTTTGGATATCTTTGATTAAAACATTTTTCTTTTCTTTATCATCAATCAATAATTCAATAATCGAACTTTCACCGGCAAGCTTAAAAATCTTAGAAAAAGCAAAATTATCCACGAAAAGAGGATAAGATTTTATATTATGACCATATAAAATAGCGGGAATTTTATTTTCCTGGCGTAAAAGATTTAATTTTTTTCCAACCTCTTTTCTTGTTTTTGCGGCTAATGAAATTTTTTTCATAAGATAATTTTCATTCTAGAGCAATAAATATGGCTATGGCAAGAAAAATGATTTAATTATTTATGATGAATTGTTAGCTATTATAGCAACTTAAAACGAAATTGACAAGGGATTTTATAAACAGCTTGACAAAAATCAAAAAGCGTGGCTTTGCCACGCTGATTAATTTTTTATTATTGCACAGCGACTCTCTCCCTTTAAAAAATATTTTAAAGAACAAAATCGGTAAAGAGCCGCTGTGATTGGCTAAAAATTCTTTTTTTGCTTCCAATCCCTGACTTAAACTCAATTACTTCATATCATATCGCTATTTTCATTTTAGCATAAATTTAATAAAAAATCAACTTAAAAAGTGGATATGAAAAAAATCATCTTTTTTCTCCCCCGCTCTTTGAATAAATCGCGACACTTTCCAAAATTCCTAAAACCAGCAAAACCGTAATCATTGCCGAACCGCCATAACTTACCAAAGGTAAAGGCACTCCGGCAATCGGCAAAATTCCCAAATTCATTCCAATATTAACAAAAATTTGAATCAAAAAAAATAACAAAGCGCCTAAAATCAGCATCATTGCAAATTCATCATGCACCTGCCTTGCCAAAACAATAATCCTCCAAATTAGAAACAAAAGCAACCCTAAAAGCATGCCTGCTCCTAAAAACCCGAGTTCCTCGGCAATTACGGCAAAAATAAAATCCGTGTGTTTATCCGGCAAAAATTTAAGTTGACTCTGCGGCCCCCGACCCAAACCGCGACCAAAAATCTCGCCTGATCCTACAGCAATTTTTGACTGAATCAAATGATAACCTGCGCCCAAAGGATCGCGAGCAGGATTCACAAAAGTTAAAATTCTTTCTTTTTGGTATGGCAGAAGAATGAAATGCCAACCGATAAAAAAAACAAAAATGCCACCAACAATTAAAGCTAAAATATGATGCTTTTTAACGCCAGAAACTAATAACATAAAAAGCCACATAAAAACTAAAATCAAGGCCGAACCTAAATCTGGCTGAGCCAAAACCAAAAGAGTTGGAATTAAAGTTAAAATGCCAGAAACAACAACATATTGAAAACGCGATGGCTTGCCAGAAATAGAAGAAAAATATTTCGCTAAAATAATTAAAAGAGCGATTTTTGCAAATTCTGACGGCTGAAATTGAAAAAATCCAAAATCAAACCAACCGCGCATTCCCCGAATCTCACGGCCAAAAAACAAAACAAAAACCAAAAGCCCGCAGATAATAAAATAAAAAGCATAAGCCCAGTTGGCAAAAATTTGATAATTTAATAAGGTTAAAAGAAAAAACAAAATCAATCCTAAAACAACAGCAATAATTTGCTTATCAATAAATTTCATTACCTGACCTTCTTGCCAAGTCGTGCTTATAATCGCCATAAAACCAACAAAAATCAAAAGGACGGCAGGAATAAAAATAGACCAATCAAGTTGTCTTAGTATTTTAAACATTCTTAGAAATTAATATTCAAGTACTTGTCCTTCTCTATATTGCCCCATAAAGGCGCCTGACTCATAAACATTAACATTTGCCTCCAGCTCAATACGATTTATCTGATCTTTAATAACATAATCCCAAAGGGCAGAAACATAACGCTTTGTTCCCGCGGCAAAGTCATTAATATTAGTATAGTTTACTCCAATAATATTATTTTCATTATCGTATAAAATAAAATCTATCTCCGTCTTTCCAAAACCAAAAATACTTTCATTATGAACATCAGCCCAAACTTTTGTTTTATCATCTAAAATAGAAAAATTTTGCCCGCTAATTTTTATCTGCCCTTGCGGATTTTCAAATTCTTTAAATTTTTGAATTTCTTCGGGCTTTGCTTCAAATTCTAAAACTTCTGCCCTACGATCTGTCGCAATCCCCAATTCAATAATATAGCGTGACTGTTGGGGTAAAATATAGCTTTGACCTTTTTGTTCACCGACTACATTTCCTAAAAAATCTTTTAAGATAAATTTATAATTTAATTTTGAAACTCCGAAATCCGGATCATAATTTTTAATCCTTGCTATTACGTCATAGACATTTTCTTTTTTTAAATCCGAAAGCAGCTTTACCTCCTCGGTTTCTATTCTAAATTCTTTTGGTTTTTCTGGCGTTGGAGTAGGTTGGGGCGATGGAAACTTAATAATTGATCCAGGAACAATGATATTCATAGCGACGGCAAAGACAATAATAAAAATTAAAATAACGCAGCCCCACTTTGTCCATTTAAAAATTTTATCTTTATATTTTTCAGCAAAAATTTCCCGCCTTGTCTCCTTTTCGATTTCAGCAAATTTTTTCTTTTCGTATTCTTTCAAAAGACGCCTCTGCTCCTGCGGGGATAAGTTTTGATTTTGTTTTCGATTTTGATTTGGCATAAATCTAATATAAATAATCCAATCTTCAACATACTAAAATCCCTGGCTCGAGCCTCAGATTTTGGTATGGTAATCTTTTAGCAATTTAAACAGTCTCAATAAATTATCGAGGTTTTGAATCTAAGCGATACTAAAATCCCTGGCTCGAGC
>JBFLZX010000027.1:0-20269 GCA_040756075.1 Patescibacteria group bacterium
AAATGATGTAGCCGATGATAATTGCGCCGACAAAAAGGAGAATTTTGAGGTCAGTGGACATGCGCGCTTCGCGCTAAAATCAAAATTCAAAAATCAAAATGCAAAAATGATGTTGGGCGAAATTTTTCTTCGCAAAATTTCGCCCTTTTATTTGATTTAGAATCTGAATTTATAGTTAAAATTATACTTTTATTCTAACATAAAACTATAATTTTATAAAGCCCAATGGTGAGGGTAAATAGGGTGTTGTGCTTTAAGCTAAAATGGTGTAGAATATAAATAGAATTAATTTCTAATTATTCTAATTAACCTAATTGACCTAATTGACCTAATAAACCCCCAATAATTAAATGTCTAATGTCCAAAAAATTTAGTAATTTTGTCATTAGACATTGGGATTTAGTTAGAGTAATTAGAATAACTAGGTCAATTAGACATTTTTGAGTTATGCCTAATTTACGGGAAATAAAGGAAGAAAGTAGAAAAGAAGAAACTTTACCTACCGAAGAAGAGGTGCGCCGGCTTCGGCAGGAATTGGCGGCAAAAGAAGCTCAACTGAAAAGATTGCATGAAACAAAAAAAGAAAAAATGGCCGTGATATTTCCGCGTGAGAAAAAAGAAGAAGAACAGAAAAAGATTGAAAAAGAAGAAGAAGAAATTAAGTTTATTAAAGAAAAGCCGAGAGGGGTTTCTTTGCCTAAACCCGCCGCGCCTGCGCCGAAAATTAAAGAAAAAACGCTCGCCGCCGACCTGGCGCATATTATGTCTTTGCCAAAGCCGCGGCAGGTAAAAACTTTGATTTATTTTGCGTTTAAAAAAGGCCTGCACTACGCAACCGCGATTGCCGAAAAAATGAAAAACCCATATTTTTTAGACGAATTTCATGATACACTGGTGGATGAGTTGTATGAGCTGTTGAAGAAGAAAAGGAAAATATAAAATAAAATTTTAAATGACAAATTTTAAATTTTAAATAAATGACTAAATTTATAAATGTTTAAATAATAAAAAATTTTATCATTTGAAAATTGAAAATTAAAACATGGAGCCTATTTCCCTCCAATTAACTGAAAATACAATCCTCGAAATCGTCCCCTTCGACATACTAATTTTAGTCGCGATTATTTTTGTCGCACTTTTCTTAATTATCAGTTTTTTGCGATATTTGAAAAATAAAAATAAACTGCCGCGTTCGCTTTCTTTTATTACGCTTTTGGTCAGCGTGCCGCGCGAGGTGCGGCCGGTAACTGAAGAAGCAAAAAAAGAAGAAAAAGAAATTATTTCTGTTGCTGAACAGATGTTTACGACTTTATACGCGATAAGAAAACCAAGCCTTCGTTCAATGATTTTTGGCGATGATTTTATTTCTTTGGAGATTGTTACTTACAAAAGTTTAATTCATTTTTATATTGC
This sequence comes from Patescibacteria group bacterium, assembly GCA_040756075.1. GTDB lineage: Bacteria > Patescibacteriota > JABMPQ01 > JABMPQ01 > JBFLZX01 > JBFLZX01. The sequence goes on from JBFLZX010000027.1 coordinate 1,414, forward strand.
TTGCCCGCGTCATCTCAAAGATTATATTGAACGAACGGTTCATTCGCAATATCCAAAAGCAGTAGTAGAAGAAGCAGGAGAATATAATATTTTTCAACCGAACTCTCATGTCGCGGGAGCAAGCGCCAAATATACCCGCAAATTTTATCTGCCAGTGAAAACTTATAAGATTTTGGAGGCAGACCCGTTAAATCCGATTACCAATGCCTTGTCAAAACTGGAAGAAGATGAGGGAGTGGCAATTCAGCTTATTATTCGACCAATGCAAAGGCGATGGAGCCGCAAAGGAAGGAAAATCGCCAAAAAAATGGCAATGAGACGGCAGACTTTGGAGCAGGCGGAAAAACCATTTACATCTCGATTTTTTGGAGAAGAAAGCGCGCCGACTTTTGGCGAGTTTGGTGCCGAGGTAATGGAATTTCAAAAAAAAGAGGGAAGTTATTTTCATCTTGCGCCGATGCAGGAAGAAATGGTAAAAGCAATTGATGAAAAATCGTCAAAATACGGCTTTGAAACAAATATTCGCGTGCTTGCTTGCGCAAAAACCAAAGAGCGGGCAGAGATGCTTTTGGATAATATTATCGGCGCTTTTGCCCAGTATAATAATCCGCGGCTGAACAGTTTTATTTTTGTCAAGCAAACTGGAAAAAAGCTGCAAAAACTTCTTTCTGCTTTTATTTTTCGTTATTTTAATGAAAGATGGTATTGGTGGAGCAAAATGATTTTGGGTTTGGAAGAACTGACTTCAATTTTTCACTTGCCGCATAAATTTACTGAAACGCCGAATATTAAATGGGTTTTGGCAAAAGACGCGCCCCCTCCCCACAATCTGCCAAAAGAAGGACTGCTTTTAGGAAAATGCGATTTTCGCGGCCAGACATTTCAAGTTCGAATTCAGCCAAAAGACCGCCAGCGCCATATGTATGTTATTGGCCAGACTGGCACTGGTAAATCTGTATTTTTGTCAAATATGGCAATTCAGGATATTCAAGAAGGAAAAGGCGTTTGTGTCGTTGATCCGCACGGTGATTTGATTGAAGCGATTTTACCAAATATACCGAAAGAACGAGCAGATGATGTGATTTTATTTGAACCATTTGATATGTCGCGGCCGCAGGGTTTAAATATGCTGGAATATAAATCAGAAGAGCAAAAAGATTTTGCTGTCCAGGAAATGATCGCAATATTTTACAAATTATTTCCGCCAGAAATGATTGGCCCAATGTTTGAACATAATATGAGAAATGTGATGTTGACTTTAATGACTGATCAAAAAAATCCCGGCACTTTGGCAGAGATTCCAAGAATGTTTACTGATCCAAGTTACCAAAAAGTTTGGGTGGCAAAATTAAAAGATCCGGTTGTCCGCGCTTTTTGGGAAAAAGAAATGGCAAAAACCAGCGACTTCCACAAATCAGAAATGTTAGGATATTTAATTTCAAAAGTTGGTCGGTTTGTAGAAAATGAAATGATGAGGAATATAATCGGTCAGTCGCATTCGGCTTTTGACTTGCGAAAAATAATGGATGAAGGTAAAATATTATTAGTGAACTTATCAAAAGGAAAAGTTGGAGAAGTTAATAGCTCACTTTTAGGTTTAATTATTGTTTCCAAAATTCAAATGGCGGCTTATTCCCGCGCCGATATACCAGAAAGTCAACGCCGCGACTTTTATTTATATGTTGATGAGTTTCAAAATTTTGCCACTGATTCATTTGCTTCAATTTTGGCAGAAGCTAGAAAATATCATTTGAATTTAATTGTTGCCCATCAATATATTTCACAGCTTGAAGAAAAAATCCGTGATGCGGTTTTTGGCAATGTCGGCACCTTTATCGCTTTTAGAATCGGCGTGGAAGATGCCGAGATTGTGGCAAAAGTTTTTGATCCGGTTTTTTCTGAAATGGATGTAATAAATATTGCCCGTTTCCATGCTTATTTGCGGCTAATGATTGATGCGGGGATGTCAAAACCATTTACAATGGCGACCTACCCGCCGTTTAGCGGAGGAAGTGAGGAAATTGCCGAGGCAGTGCGTCAACTTTCGCGTTTGAAATATGGTCGGGATAAACGAATTGTTGAGACAGAAATTATGGAGCGCGCCGCGCTTGGTTCAAGAGCATCATCAACATTAGATATGACAAGAGAAAGGACTGTCTAAAAATTTCCAATCCTTCGACAAGCTCAGGACAAGTTTTTTAATTTCTAACTTTAAACCCATGCTAAAAAATTTTTTTCCAAAAACAAAGTCCTGCATGGTCAAAATATTTTTCGTTCTTTCCATAGCAGTTTTGGCATTTTTTGCTTTAAGTCAAAAAACCAAAGCCGCAAATTGGGAGATAACTTCAATCGATAGTTCAAATGATGTTGGTGAATATTCTTCAATAGCCATAGATACAAATGGTAAAGTTCATATTAGTTACATTGATGAAACCAACCGCGACCTTAAATATGCGACTAATATTTCTGGTTTGTGGATTTATTCCACCTTGGATAGTGCATCTGATGTATTAGGCTCCAGTTTAGCCCTTGATTCCAATAATAAAGTTCATATTGTTTATTATGATTGGACTGATGGGGATTTAAAGTACGCAACTAATGTTTCTTCTGGAAGTGGTTGCGCTATAAGCGGCTGGTCTTGTACTACTATTGATAGTGTGGATGACCTTGGATTATTTTCAGCAATAACTATCGATTCGAATAATAATGTTCATATTAGTTATTATGATTGGAATAATGGTCGTCTTAAATACGCTACCAATATCTCTTCTGACGGGAGCTGCGTGAGTGGTTGGTCTTGTCTTGCTATAGATAATACTGGTACTACTGCTTGGTGGAGTAGTGGCTGGCGTTCTTCTATTGCTTCCGATTCTAATAATAAAATTCATATCAGCTATTACGATCGAACTGGCGAAGATTTGCATTACGCCACAAATACAAATTCCGGTGGTTGTATTGCAGATGGATGGTATTGCAGAGTTATTGATAGCCCAGGTAATGTTGGGGGATGGAGTTCGATCGCTTTAGACTCTAATGAAAAAGTTCATATCAGTTATTGTGATGATACAAATTATGCTCTAAGATACGCTACAAATAGTGCGGGTTCTTGGATTACAAGCACTTTGGATAGTTCAGGTGGAGCATGGTCTTCCTTAGCTATTGATCCTAACAATAAAGTTCATATCGCATACAATTCTTTAGATGGTCTTAAATATAACACTAACGCTTACGGTTCGTGGATTCCCGTTGTTATAGATTCCGTGGTCCCTCAACAACTTTCTCTTGCTCTCGATTTTAATAATAAAACCCATATTAGTTATTATGATTCAACTAATAAAGACCTTAAATATGCTGTTCGTACCTCTCCAGTTATTCCAGATTCAACTGCTCCAACTACTACGGCCGCACCCTCAGGCGGCAGCTATGAGACTAATCAAACAGTCGCTTTATCGGCATCTGACAATGAAGGCGGTTCTGGTGTTGACAAGATTTATTACACCACTGACGGCTCAACTCCCACCACAGCTTCTTCAGTTTATTCATCACCCATTAACATTTTTCAAGACACAGCTTTGAAATTTTTTGCTACAGATTTAGTAGGAAACCAAGAACAAGTTAGAACAGAAAACTATATTATTAAAAACTCTGAAATTATTGCAACAAGGAAAAAGACAAAATTTGTCACCAAATCCCCAAAAGAAAATGAAATCTTAATCAAGAAAAAAAGGACCTATCAAGTTTACAACTTTAAATTTTCCTTCAAAAAATTCCCAAAAAAACTCAAAAAAACCAAATACTACCTTCAAATCCAAAAATTCAAAAAATACCCCAAAAACTATTCTCGCGCAAAAACCTCCACCCTTAAAAAATACTGGAAAATCAAAACAAATCTTGCCAAATACAGCGCAAAGAACAAGAAACAGCAATTCAAACTCAAACTTAGCTTTAAATACACAAAAAAAGAATTTAAGACCTTAAAAAAGAAAAACAAAGCCATTAAAGAGAAAGATCTTGTTTTAAGATATCGAAAAGCTAAACCAAGCAAATGGGGCAGTCTTCTAGCAAAGCATAACCAAAAGAAAAATACTTTTTCTACCGTCTTTAGCAAATTTTATTTCCCAACGATATATTTTGCCATTGGATTGTAAGCAACTAAAGTAAGTCTAGACTCATCCTTTTGAGGCTGGCCTAGGGTTTTAACTTTTTCCAGTCAAAAGAGTCAGGACTACTATTAATCTAAAATCTAACATTTAACTTTATGCCAAACCAAAACTTTCAAAACCCGCAAAACCCAAATCAAAATTTAACTCAAACTCCAAAAAAAGAAGAAATTAAAACAAAATCTAAAACAAAGACGGGAGCCTTGACGGGAGTGATTATTGCTTTAGTTATTTTGGCGGCAGTTGGTTTTGTGTCTTGGTTTTATTTCTCTGTTTTTTTGCCGCCAAAAAAACCAATTGAATTGCTTAAGAAAACTTTTACCCAAGATCAGTTAAAGCAGTTTTTTGATTATACCGACAAGGATAAAAATTTGCATGATTTTTATGTTCATTTCGGTGAAAATCAAAAATATGATATTAAAAAGGACGAAGAAGTGCTTAAAAAATTTCCCCGTGGTCTTTATTTAGACCCAGATTTTTATGTTAAATATATTGGATTATGGAATTTATCTTATCTTTCCGGTAATTACGAGACTTTTCGCCAAAATTTTGAAAAAGATTCAAATTTACAAATTTTAGAAGGAGATCCTTTTTGTCAGACAATTAAAGACGATCAAAAGCAAACTCCAAAAATTACTACTGCCAAATTAATGCTGGAAAAGAAATTTTTAGGTGATAATGAATCAATTGAAATCAAAATCGCAGATTATAGCGAAGTGCTCGGCAGTGAGAACGATAAAAGTATTTTAAATCTAAATAGCCAAGAAAGCAAAAATAACTTTCCTTCTCAATACGAACTTAGGTTAGTTAATGAGAAATTGACGTCTTTTCCTGAAAAATCTCTGCGATGGTTTTCTTTAGATCCGAAAGTTGTCCTAATTTATCCTGATGGCAAACTTTATCCTGTGTCAAAAGGTAGGACAACTGTTTTAGCTTTTGCCTGCGGCAGAATAATAGATAAAGTTGATGTCAAGGTGCAAGATGAAAATACCAGCGGAAAACTTGATACAAAATTTTTAACCGGGTTTGCAAAATCGAAAACTTCTCTTATTTCACCAAGTGAGGTGCCGGAAGAAAAATATATTCACGAGGTAATTTTAAAACCAAATTTTGCAAGTTTGTATGGCGAAAAAGGAAGCGAAGGAGCAAATGATATAGTCTCTCAACTTTTTGCGCCGGATACAGTGTATATTTACCAGCAAAATTCTCCAATTCAAGGTCAAATTAGATTTTTTATGTCAAATGACGGAGGCAAGACATGGCAGGAAGGAGATAGGAAAATTGATAATACAATAATAAATTTAAATGAAGTGCCGGATATTAAATTTACTTTTACAAACGCCGTGCAGGAAGGGAAAAATTTAAAAATGGCAGTTTTATTTCAATCAGATTTTGATCAGAGTTTTTTTAAAATAATATCAGGAGATGAAAAATCAAATGAAATTGCCGGACCATATATAAATATTGATTTTGAAGAAAATGATGATTATACAATTGAACAGATTTTTAATTTTCAGCCAGTAAAAGTAGATCCAAGCTATAAATCAGCGTTTTTAATTTTGCCCCCGCCATCTCCAGTTTTGACTGGATTTTCAATTGAAGCAAATTATGAAAATCTTCCTCGTGAATCTGTCTCGGTTCTAACGCCATCAACTCCAATTGCTGGCAAAATGCCTTCAATTTGTCAAATAAAGCCGCAGCTCTGTCTAGATATTCCTTATGAATATTTGCCCAAAGTAGAGTTTCCTGATGGCGAAGAAGGCATTTCTTTCCAACCAATTATTTGGCATCGCGGTCATTCACGAGTTGTTTTGAAATGGAAATTTACCAAAGGAGTAGAAAATAATGCCGCCGCATCGGATATTGATTTTAAATATGGAAAAAATAATAAAGAATTAGATTTAGGAGCAAAAGTTTATCAAGATAAAAATGACAAAGAATATCCTTATTATGTTGTTATAACCGCTCTTTCAGGCGGAGAATATTCTGATAAAAATGACAGCGGCTTTGAAGCAGGACGGTTTAAATATTTTTATCAGATTAAAACAAAGGAAAAAGAATCTAAAGTTGCGGAGTTTAAAACCTTAAACCGTTTGCAAACAATTGGCTATTATTATGATTTAATTTTGAATCGCGGATATGTTTCGGGAGAGAAAGGCAATTTGAGCGCCTGGGAAAATTTGAATAATGAATTTGAAGAAAAGAAAATTGCTGATTTAGAATCTGGCGGTCCGGCATTTTTCTATAAGCCAGAAGGTCAAGAACCATTAACTTTGCTCGGCGTGAAGTTCACAATGTTAAACGATAAAAAGTATCAGGAGTTTGATAATATATTGGAAAAGGCGCCGGCTGAAAAAGGCGAAAAATCAGCAGTTGAGGATTTATATCGAAAAATCCATGATCGAATTTATGAAGATGATTTAGGAAAGTTTTTTGACGTAAAGGGAGTTGAGTATTGGGTGTCAAGATTGGATCCTAAAATTGTCGGGAAAGATGTTATTGATATTTTCGGTGTAAAGTTTGCAATGTCTGTATCTTTTGAATATCAGACGGAACTTTTTGGTGGACTAGGCGTGGCTGTTGCAAAACCAGAGATGGCTTATCAAATTGTTTTGAAACGCGGGGCAGACAAAGCAGGACTTGAAAATTTAAAAAATAAATATCAATTATCAAAAGATATGAGAAAAGAATTAGCTTTGTCAAAAGAATATGAAGCGAGACTTTTAGAAATAGAAAAAAGCCGCGGACGAGCGGCGGCAATTGAAGAATTATATGAAACATTATATGCCCGAGCAGCAGATGTTCAAGGCAGGGATTATTGGGATAAAACTGGATTGTCAATTTTGCAAATTCGAGACAAATTTTTGCAAAGCGATGAATTTTTGAATGTGCTGAAAGATTAACAGTGACAGTCACTTTTTTTGAGTAGATTATTTGGGCTGAAATAAGCCATAAAACTTAGGTATTTTTAAAAATGCCACGATTTATGGCTTTTTTAATTTTTTAAATTCAGCCGTGTTTTAAATAATTCTTTTTTAGTTTTTTAAAATTTGCTTGTCTTTTTTTAATGTGTTATGATAAAATAATTATAAAAACAAAAGAATATAAAGACAAACTCAAATGTATTATATATTAAGTATCAAGTATTGTGGTAAAAAACAAAAATAAATCCATAATACATAATACACGATACATAATGCATTATTCATGCCAAACAAAAATACAAAAACCCAAGAATCTCTTTTAATTAAACAACTTTTGCGTTCGGCTCAAAAACAAATTGAAGAGGCAGCGCGGCTTTTTGAAAGAATTGAAAATGGACAAATAACAAAAGAAGATGAGTCAACGGCTAAAAAAATTAAAACCCAAGCCGGAAAATTAAAAGTTATCGAAGAGGGAAAAATTATTGAGGGAGTTTTTGATGGCCAAAATATGCAGGGGCCGGACGGCAAGACTTATCCTGTGCCACCAAATTATGCTTCTAAATCAAAATTAGTTGAAGGCGACACAATGAAATTGACGATTATGCCCGATGGCTCGTTTCGTTTTAAACAGATTGCGCCGATTGAAAGGAAGAGAATGATTGGCCAAGTAATTTTACAAGATGATCAGCTTGTCGTTGAGGCAGAGGGGAAAATTTATAAAATTTTAAATGCTTCCGCGAGTTATTATAAAGTTTCTCAAGGCGATAAAGTTACCGTCGTTATTCCTCAAAAACGAAAAGCGATTTGGTGCGCAATTGAAAATGTAATCAAGAAAAAAGAAATAGATAATGTTGACAAAATAGAGGCGTTGTAAAACTTAGTATTAATGAAATCTAATATTTTTCAGTTTATAAAATTCGCAGTTATTGGAGCGGCAAATACATTAGTCGATTTTACGGTTTTGAATTTTTTGATATGGTTGTTTAAAATTTATTCAGGAACTGGAATATTTTTTTTAAATTTCATTTCTTTTACCTGCGCGGTTATCAACAGCTATTTTTTAAATAAATACTGGACATTTTTAGATTTTGGTCATAAAGATTTTAAAGTACAATTTCCAAAATTTTTTCTAATCAGCATTGGCGGAATTATAATTAATAGCAGTCTAGTTTATTTTGGGACAACTTTTATTGGGCCGCAGTTTGCCGCCTCGGCGCATTTGTGGGCAAACGGAGTAAAAATCGCCGCCACTGCCGCGAGCCTAGCGTGGAATTTCGCAGGATACAAGATATTTGTATTTAAATCTGAAACTCTAAATCCGAAATCCGAAACAAATTCCAACGATCAAAATTCAAATATCAAAACGTTTTGAATTTTAGGTATTTGGATTTCGAATTTGTTTAGAATTTAGTATTTAGGATTTAGAATTTAATAAAAGATGCTTGTTCTTTATCGTAAATATCGGCCGCAAAATTTTTCGCAAGTTTTAGGTCAGGATCATATTGTTAAGATTTTAAAAAATGCTTTAGTTTATGAAAAAATTTCCCATGCTTATTTGTTTTGCGGTCCGCGGGGGATAGGGAAGACAACAGTTGCCCGAATTTTGGCAAAAGCCGTAAATTGCGAAAAACGACAAAAATTTGATGCCCAACCTTGCAACAAATGTTTTTCTTGTTCTGAAATTAATAGCGGCAAATCAATGGATTTGTTGGAAATTGATGCGGCATCAAACCGCGGCATTGCCGAAATTCGCGATTTGCGAGAGAAAATAAAATTTACTCCAACAAGGGCGAAATACAAAATTTTCATTATTGATGAGGTGCATATGTTGACAGTTGAGGCTTTTAATGCTTTACTGAAAACCCTCGAAGAGCCGCCAGCCCATTGTATTTTTATTCTAGCAACCACTGCCCCTCATAAAGTTCCGGCAACTATTTTGTCGCGATGCCAACGTTTTGATTTTCGCCGGCTTTCACGGCTAGAGATTGAACAACAATTGGCAGAAATTGCAAAAAAAGAAAAAATTAAAATTGAAAAACCTGTTTTTTCTTTAATTGCAAGCGAGGCGCAGGGTTCCTCCCGCGATGCCCTGACAATTTTTGGCCAAATAATAACTTTAGAAGATAAAGAGATAACTTACAAAGAAGCAAAAGAAATTTTAGGAATTTCTGATTTTTCAAAAATTATTGAACTTGTTGATTTTATTACAAAAAGAGACATAAAAGGTTCGCTTAATCTAATAAACAAATTAACAGAGTCAGGTGAAGACTTAAATCAGTTTGCGAAAGAACTTTTAGAATATTTGCGAAAATTACTTTTATTAAAAGTTGATTTAAATTTTAACAAACTTTCAGAATTAAATTTCACATCAGATGAGTTGACTTTAGCAAAAAATCAAATCGAAAGAATAAAAGAAAACGATTTGATAGATTTAATTTCTAAAATCCTAAAAGCAAAAAAAGAAGTTGAGATAAATAGTCTGCCGCAGCTGCCGTTGGAACTAGCAATTTTAGAGAATTTAAGAGATAAAGGGATAAGTAAAAATTATCAGACAAATGGCGGAAGCAGTAAAAATTCTCAATTTCCAGTTTCCAATTTCCAATTAAATAAAAATCAACCATCGCTAAATTCTAAACATAAATTTCAAAATTTAAGCCCAAAAAAATCCGTTACTCTTTTTGAGATTCAAAAAAATTGGCCTAAGGTTCAAGATTTAGCCCAGCAAAAAAATTTCTCTCTTTTTGTTTTTTTAAGATCTTCTTTTCCGCTAGCATTCAAAGATGGCTGTTTGATTCTTGCCTGCCGCTACAATCTTCATAAAGAAAGATTAGAAGATACAAAAACAAAAATAGTTTTGGAAGGGATTTTATTTGAAGTGATGCAAGAGAAAATTTTGGTAAAATGCTATCTTGGTGATCGCTTGTCTGCGCAGGCAGGTCCAAAAAATTTATCTGGAAACCAAACCTTGTCTAAAGATCCTCAACAAGTTAAGACATCCATTTCTAATATTAATAACAAAAAACCATCGTCTGGCAATGGTTTAATTAATTTAGCGGTTGATATCTTTGAAGAAAAAAAAGAAATTTAACTTGTTTTTTCTCCGCCGCCTGTTTCTTCTTTATCCATACCAGCGGACGGTCCAAATTCTTCTTTCATAACTTCACTTACCCGTCCCTCTTCTTCTGTTTCTTTTTTATCCAGCTCTTGTGATTTTTGAATATTTTGTTCTTGAGTTTTTTGGTGTTCTGCGAGTTTTTCTTTTTCTTCTCGGACAATTTCTTGGTGAGTTTTTGGAGTTTGACGAAGAGGCTGTTTTATTTCTGGCAGAAACAAACCTCGTTTGTCAGCTTTTGTTGGCAATTCTTTAAATCTTTGACGAGAATAAGGAGTTGTTTTTCTTCCTTGTTCAAAGATAATTCTTTGGCGGCCAACCTCTTTCATCCATTCCGCAGGTTTTTCTTTAGTTGGCAGTTGGGGTTTTTCTTTGTCAAACGGCAGTTTTGATTTCTCAGCAGGTTTTGGGATGGGGGTTTTGGCTGGGGATATATTTCTAAAAAATGTCTCAATTTTATCATAGCCAAATCCTCTTTTCTTTTTAAGATAATCAACAAGTTTTCTGCCGCTTATTCTTTTCGCTGGATTGCCAAGCTCTCTTCTTACTTGCCCTCCTTCCCAAAGAGCTTCTGTTTTAAATCCCCGGCGGTATTCGGGCATTTTTTTAAAAGTCTCAAGTATTTTGCTTACTTTATATCCTTTTCCGTATCCTCTTCCTTTGTAAGTTGATTTTGCCATCTTGAAATATTTAGTTAATTCGATTACACTAATATTATATCAAAAAAAATTATTGGGGAGTAGCCAAGCGGTAAGGCATCAGCCTTTGGAGCTGACATTCGCAGGTTCGAATCCTGCCTCCCCAGTTTAGAACAGCAGACGCACATTTATGCGTCTTTTTTAAAACAATTCCATAATTTTTCGTTCTGCTCGTTCGAGGTCGTCGCGTTCTAAAACTCGCTGTTGCCGCATATAACGGAAAGTGTCTTTCACTTCTTGGCGGCTGATGCCACCGGCATCGGTCGTCGGTTTTAAATAGTTTAGAATAACATTTCTTTCTTTTTGGTCTAAGCCAGAAACGCTGTGTAATTTTTTCCAAACATCACGGAAAGTGATTTTGTGATCGTGAGGAGTGAAAATGGCCATAATAGAAAATTAAAAAATCAACTCCTAATTTTATTATATCAAAATTTGTCCACAAAGTCTACTTTTCAAAACACATAAAATATGATATAATAATATGGCACAGGCCTATAAATGATATGCTAATGATGCAAATTGCTAATATACGATGCAAGACAAACGATATGCCAATAATGCCAATTGCGAAGATATTGGATTAGCAATTCATAGATTGGAATTAAATTCGCATATTAGCATCATATTTAATTTAAAACAAAAACAAAAATGAAAAAAATCATTTTATTAACAGCTATTCTTTTTGGTATTTTTTTGATTTCTGCTAGAATTTCAAAAGCTCAAGAGGGCCATCCTCCGGAAATAAAAGTTTATAATTCTCAAAATCTGCATATTGATTCAGATTTTTTTGCTTATGATAAGAATTTACAAAGTGGGGTGAGTGTCGCGCTGGGAGATTTAGACGGCGATGGCAAGGATGAAATTATCGCTGGCGCCGGAACCGGTGGGGCGCCGCAGGTGCGAGTTTTTGATCGTCGGGGAAAGTTTTTAGGCATCTCTTTTTTTGCTTTTGACGAAAATTATCGCGGCGGGGTTTCGGTTGCGGCCGGAGATTTGAACGGCGACAAAAAATCTGAAATTATTGTTGCCCCATTAAAAAAATCTCAAAGCTTGATTAAAGTTTATAACCATCGCGGGAAAAAATTAATTTCAGAGTTTCTGGCTTTTGATCCGAGTTTTCGCGGCGGGGCGAATGTCGCGGCTGGCGACATTAATGGCGATGGCAAAGATGAAATTATTGTCGGCGCCGGAGCAGGCGGTTCTCCTCATGTGCGGGTTTTTAATAAAAAAGGCAAGTTTTTAGGTTTTGACTTATTTCCATTCGATAAAAATTATCATGGCGGAGTAAATGTTGCCGCGGGAAATTTAGATTCTGACAAAAAAGATGAAATTATTGTTGCTCCTGCATCGCGGGCGCAGGCAAGAGTGAAAGTTTACAAAGCTAATCGCGCTAAGTATGTGATGAGTAATTTTTTAGCTTTTAGCCAGGATTTTTTTGGTGGAGCAAATATTGCCGCTGGCGATGTTGATAATGATGGGGCAGAAGAGATTATTGTTGGGGCAGGCGCTTCTGGCGGGCCGCAAATACGCGCCTTTGAGACAAGTGGCAAGCCGTTAAAAATTAATTTTTTTCCATATGATAATAATTTTCGTGGCGGGGTGCAAGTTGCAGCTGGCAATGTTGATGGTGGAAGAGTTAAAGAAATTGTTAGTGCACCGGCCGGGATTTATTTTGAGGAAGCAAAATATCCTTATGATAAATACATTGAAGTAATTATCACTCAACAAAAATTAAAATATTTTGAAAATGGCGAAAAAGTTGGTGAAACTTTGGTTTCCACAGGTATTCCAGGCTTTGATACGCCAGTCGGCACATTTTTTGTTTTTTCAAAAGTTTCTTCAGCGCGAATGACAGGGTTTTATGGAATTAACAGCCCATTAAACTATGATTTGCCAGGTGTTCCTTGGGTAATGAGTTTTTCTGGCGGCTATACCCTTCATGGCACTTATTGGCACAATAATTTTGGTAATCAGATGAGTCATGGTTGTGTAAATTTACCTACTCCAAAAGCTTATGAAGTTTATATGTGGGCGGATATTGGAACGCCAGTGGTGATACACTATTAAAAGCTAAAAGCTCAAATATTAAAACTCAAAACTAGGTGCAGCCTTTGGCTGCACTTTTTAAACAACTTATACCCAACTGCAGCTTTTTTGTTATTTAAAAGTGTAGTATAATTTAGATTAAAGAAGCGCGCAGACAAAAGTTTTTACATTTTACATCTAACATTTAGATTTTTATTATGTTTGCCATTTTAATTCGTTCAGTTTTAACTACAATAGTTTCATTTTTTGGATTTGAGTTAATGGTAAATCATAAAAATTTGCTTTTTTGGATTGCCTTTTTTTATTTACTTTTTTTATTTTTTATTACTCTCTCTGTTATTCAAATTTGCAGAATAAAATCAAACCGTTTGCATTATGTTATTTTTCCGATTTTATGTAATTTATCAGCGATTATCTTTTTTGTCTTTATTCCCGGCAAAATTTTTCAGCAGATTTATATCATTATTTGTAGTTTTCTTTTTGGCGCCCTTTTGTTTTATGTGGGAAATTTTATCCTAGGTTATGCTCAAGCAAAAAAATCTTTGCGTCATTACACATTATTTGACATTATTGTTCTTAGTTGCAGCTTTTTAAGTTACACTGCTTTATTTGGGTTGTATTTATTTTTATCCTGGCCAACATGGCTTTTGTTGCTGTTGGCGCTTTTTATGAGTTTATTTTTGTTATATTATTATTTTTGGTATAATAAATTGACTCACAAAAAAAATTTACTTCATTATTTTATCTTTTCTCTAGTTGCCGCGGAAGCAGCATGGGCAATGACATTTTGGTCAACTGGTTATCTTAGCCGGGGAGTTGTTTTGTTTATTCTTTTTTATCTTTTTTCTGGATTTTTGAAGCACCATCACCAAAAAACTTTAAATAAAAAAATTATTAAAGAATATCTAGCAACAAGCATTATTGTTTTGGGATTAATTTTGGGGACGACGAAGTGGACCTTCTGAGCAACGCTAATTTATACGAATTTATCACTAATGACACGAATAAATGTATAAAAATAAAGAAGGGTTATTATATCCAGATTTGAGTTATATTATCTTAGGAATTTTGTTTGAAATCCAAAATAAACTAGGAACAAAATATCAAGAAAAACATTATCAAAACGCCTTTGAGACGAAACTAAAATTATTAAAGATTCTTTACAAACGAGAAGTAAAACTGAAAATAAATTTTGAAGGCGAGACACCCGGTGATTTTTATGCAGATTTTATAGTAGAAAATAAGATTCTTCTTGAATTTAAAAAAGTATGGCAAATAACCATTGAAAATGTTGGACAAGTTTTAAGATATCTTGATGCAGCAAATTTGAGATTGGGTATTATAGTTAATTTTAGATATAAAAAACTTCAATATCGCCGCGTTGCTTATTAGTGTTATTTGTGTTTATTAGTGTTAATTAGTGTTTTATGGACAAAATTAAAATAAAATCTATTGACGAAGGAATGACTGCAAAATCGCAGGTGCCAATAAATTTAATGTTAAAAAATCACTTAGGAGCAAGATGGATTTTAGTTATTTTGCTTTCTTTTATTTTTGGTGGTTTTGGCGGCATTTTGGCGGATCGCTATTTATTTCCATATTTGATAGGATTGTCTCAGTTTGAGAAATACAAATTTTTACAGCCGGCCGAGACAAAAATTATTATAAAAAAAGAAGAATCGTTGCAGGATAATTTTTCGGAATTAGTTAAAAAAGTTAGACCTTATATTGTGAGCATTGCTTCTCGCGATGAATTGACGAATTTTTTTGGTCGCACAAATCGCCTGAAATCAGGTGGCCAAGGCGTGATTTTAACTAGCGACGGAATTATTTTAACCACTCGCGCGGTAGTCCAAAAACAAACAAATTTTTTAGTGGTTTTTTCTGACGGGAAAAATTATGAAACTGATAAAATTTTTTTTGACCCTGCTTCTGATTTAGTTTTTTTAAAAATTAAAGCTGATAATTTGCCAGCGGTTGAAATGGCAAGTTTCGATGATTTATTTTTAGGACAAAAAGCTTTAATTTTTAAAGATTTATTTATCAACGAGTCAGAAAATGTAGTCTTTGGGACAGTTACAAGTCTTGATAAAAAAGACAATTTTAAGCCCCAAGAGGAAAAGTTAGATAGTTTTGTATTGGTGCAGGCAGATTTAAATAAATTTTCTTATGGCGGCCCGGTTTTTGATGTAAATGGAAAGATGATCGGAGTAATAAATAAAGTCGGTAAGGCATTAGAGGTTATTTCTTCTGATGATATTAACATTCCTCTTTCAGATTTAATAAAAAATAAAAAAATCGAAAGAGTTAAATTGGGCATAAAATATTTCCCCGTAACTCCCGACTTTGCTTATTTTAAGAATTTATCAAAATCACAAGGTATATTTTTGCCACAATATGCGGCAAAAGATTCAGTGGAAAAAGGCGGCCCGGCAGATCGAACAGGAATTTTACCCGGAGACTTAATTTATGAAATTAACGGTAGGGAAATAAAAGGCACCGATACATATTTTCGCTTGCTGCAAGAAAAAAACAAAGGAGACGAAATAGAGATTTCTTATTTGCGGAAAGATAAAGAATATAAAACAAAAGCAGTATTAGAAGAACGGTAAAAATTTGACAAATTTTTTCTAGTATGCTATACTTTAGATGTGAAAAATTAGCCTTAATTTAGGCTAATTTTAGCATATTAGTCTTTTCCTTTTACAAAAGGGGTCAAAAGCGACAAAAAGGAGCTTTTGACGGGCAACCACTTTAATGTAATTATCGAATGATAAAAGTTGCCCAGGCGAGTTTAGAGAGGGATTTTTTATGGAACAATATATTTTAGCATTAAAAAAACATTGGTTAATTATTTTTATCGTTGTTGTTTTTACAACGGTTTTTAGCTTTGGCGCGAGTCTGATTCAGACGCCGAAATATAAAGCCTCGGTAAAAGTTTTAATTATTCAAAAACAAGCAAATCGAATGGATGCTTATACAGCTTCTCGTTCGGCGCAGGCAATCGGCGAGGTTTTGTCAAAAGTTGTTTATACTTCTTCTTTTTTTGATCAGGTAATGCAAACTGGATTTAAAATTGAAAAAGAGCAATTTTCAAAAGATATTGAAAAACGAGAAAAAGAATGGAAAGAAATGATTTCCGCGAGTGTAATTGATGAAGCAGGGACTGTACAGATTAATGTTTTTCATTTTAATCAAAAACAAGCAGAACAAATTGCTTATGCTATTACTTATGTGATGGTAACAAATGGTTCACAATACCATGGCGGCGGGGAACAAATTGAAATAAAAATGATTGATGCCCCGATTGTTTCAAAAAAACCTGTAAAACCTGATATTTTGCAGAATACAATTGCGGGATTTATTTTAGGATTTTTAGTTTCGGCGAGTGTGATTATTTTACTTGCTTCAAAAACAGAAAGAAAAAAGGGAAAAGAAATAGTGCAAGGAAAAATTTAAAAAAATAAAAAATACAGAGCATTGTTTATATAAGAAATTTCCTTGCCCATCTTGCAGCGGAATAATTTAATATTAAATTATTAATTTAGAAAATTTAGAAAAAATCCTTTTAGTTCCATTGTCAGTATTTTTTTATATTTGTTTGTTATTTATTTGTTAAGATGTTATGTTAACATGTTAACAAAATTGAAGCTATAGCAACAAAACTGTTAGCAATTTTTTTTTTGTTTTTCTTGATTTTATTGGTTATCGGTTAAAAAATTTTTTCTTTAAATCGGCGTCAAAATTTATTTGATCGGTAATGACGTAACGAATAAAATATTTAATTTCCAATATTTGTGATAACATTTCCATCTCTTTTTCAATAGCTAGAGGAGTTATCCAAACACTATCTTGTAATCTTATGAATTGATACATAATTAATTTTCTTCTTAGCTTTTCTCTAAGGCGTTTTTTCTTTTCTGGGACATCGAAAAATAGAATTCGCCATTTCCCATCCCAGTTTTTGATATCAATTTTTATTAATTTCCATTTAGTATACCAGTTTTTAATCTTCCCTTTTTTTGTAAGCTTAAATCCTCTCTTTTCTTTTTTAATATATCCAGATTTTTGCAGCGAGGCGAAAAATGGTTTTATATTGCGCTTGGGAGTGTAACAATAAGGTGTATTTAGAAATGCTTCGGCAGCTTCGATCGGGGTGGTAATTGTATCTGCTAAAAAGCTTAAAAATTTTTCAGTAAGAGTTTGATGAGAATTTTTAGACATAAAAGTAGGGTTAATTTTTACAAAGATATCTTCACTAATAGCATAGCATTTTATAACAATGTTAACAACTTTGTTGCTACAGCTTCAAAATTGTTAGCATTATTTTTTTATTTATTTTTTATTTATTCCGTATCGCCCGAAATACCCCCGACTTGTCGGGGGAGTTGGTCGCGACTAAAAATGGAGCGATCAACGCGAACCTAAATTAAGGTCGACGGAGCCCTGCCTCGCAGTAAGCTAGCGAGGTCGGGTTCATTTTTAATTGGAACAAGTTTTACAATAAGATTTTTTTTAATTTTTCTGCTTGTTTTTTCCAATTAAACTTTTCTACGACGCGTACTCGTCCAGCTTGACCTAATTGTTTTGCTAATTGCGGATTTTTGAGAAGTTTTAAAATTGTGTCAGCAATTTCGTTTACATTTTCTGGATTTACTAAAAAGCCAGTTTTTTTATCTTCAATTGCTTCAGCTTGGCCTGAAGTTGCGCCAGCAATGCAAGGAAGGCCTGAAGCTGCTGCTTCCAAAAAAACAACACCAAAACCTTCAATGTCTCCTTGTTCAGGAATATCTCGCGCTGGCATTACAAAAACGTCAGCGAGATTGTATAGCCGTGGCAAATCTTCCTGCGGCACCTCATCTAAAAATTTTACATAATTTTGCAAATTTAAATGATTAACTTCATTTTTTAGATTTTTTTCTTCTGGTCCTTGGCCCACAATGAGATATAAAACATTTGAAATCAGTTTAATAATTTTCGGCAAGGCGCGAATAACTGAAATGTGATTTTTTCGTTCTACTAATCGGCCGCAAGTTAAAATGATTTTTGCGCCTGGATTAGCGAGCTTTAGCTCGCGCCAATGGCGCAGACTAAAGTCTGCTATTCCTGGCTTAAAAAATTCACTATCAACCCCTGGCGAAATTTTTATAATTTTTTCCGGCACGATCTGAAATTCGCGAATGAGATATTCACTCATTAAATCCATTATTACCACAATTTTTTCTGCTTCTTGCAAAATCTTTTTAAATATTTTTTGTTTTTGCGAACTTAAATTTTTAACTGAAAAAATGTCTAAGCCATAAGTAAAAATAATATAAGGAATATTATATTGTTTTTTAATTAAATAAGCAATTGGTCCTGCAATAGCCAGATGCCCACAGAGGACTTTTTCAATTTTATGTTTTTTGATAATTTTCCGTGCCTTAAAAAATAAATCAAAAGTCGTTAAATGGAGATAGCGTAAAGGACTTTGAAAACTGACGCGATAGATTTTAAATGGAAATTTTGGAGTCCCCGCGAAAGCGGGTGACAGTCTCTGACTTTCGTCAGGACTCCAATGCGTTATTACGTAAATCTTATCCTTTGGCAATTCCAAAACCAAGTTATACAAATAACTCTGAATCCCGCCTTTTTCTGGAGGGAAGAATTTAGTGATTAGTAGAGTTGGTTTCATGTTATTTATTTTAGCATGGATTGTTTGATGTTTAAAATAGATTTTTGAATCTCGCAACTAGCAACTAGAGGCTCGAATCGAATTTTGAATATTGTCCCGACCTTGTCGAGGATCCCGATTAAATCGGGAAATTCTGAATTCGAAATTCGACATTCAATTCGAGTTGCGAGTTCCCAGATTCGAGATTCATATTTACTTCATTCCAAGCCAAAATATCACGATTTGACGAAAATCGGTCAAAA
>JBFLZX010000028.1:0-19541 GCA_040756075.1 Patescibacteria group bacterium
AGACGCGCTAGGTTTAGGACCTAGTGGTAGCAATACCATGAGAGTTCGACTCTCTCCATCCCCATTTTAAAAATCTATAAAAAAAATCCTGCGAAATCTGCAGGAATTTTTATATTATCTTTTTGTAATAATCTAAAATATCATTTTCGCATCCTATCCAATCAATGCCATAAATTTCTTCCGGAAAAACTAAAGGAAGTCCAGATCTTACTAATTGCCGCAGACGATATAATTCGTGGTTTTCTTCGCCAAGCGAAGCGATGCCGTTTAGATGATTAATTAAATCTTCAACAACTACTTCAACTGCCTCACCTTTCAAGACACTAACAAATTTCTTTGCTCTAAATCGCTTGCCAGAATAAGGATTAACTGTTTCTCTAAAATGTCGGCCATCTTCTAATTTCCAGGTTACTCCGGGCAGAATAAAAATTGAACTGCTAAGTTTATCAAGTCCAGCCTGCAATGATTTTAAATCCAAAAAAACAAGTTTGAATCCTCGCCAATCAAGAGCCGAGGCATGGGCATCGCGGATATCTTTCCGCAACATTTTTAAAAGATGAGAAAATGAAGTCTTGTTGCGGCAGGAAAAATAAACTAAATATTGCTTTCCCTGCCAAGAAAATCTCCGAAAAACTAATTCGTATTCCCGCCTTAACCATCTATTGGCAGTCGGCAAGTTATCAGGCAAATCATCACTAAAATACCAACACAAAACCCTAAAATTATCATCAGGATTATGGAAAGTAATAATTGTTTTGCTTTCAGAAAATCCACGATCAAAAAAGCTTTTTTCAAGACTGGCCGTTATTGCCTGCAGCGAAGCTCCATTGAGCTGAAGTTTTTTAGCGCGCGTCTTTAAATCAAAAAGAATGATTGCGAACAAAATTAAACGCCTTGCTTCATATTCTCTTATTTTGACAAGCGAATCTCCATTGCCGTTATTTTCTGTTTCTTGACAATATTTTTGCCACTTTAATAAAAGAGAAACAAAATCTTCCTCTTCGGCAACGTCTCCTTCTGATTCCAATTTGCCGCGAAAGCGAACCGGAAGCCTATCAATAAGCTCTCTAACAAATTTTTGCGCTTCATCTAAAGCCTCATTTATTTTTAAATAAATTATTTCCTGGCTGCTGCCTCTGATATTAAAAGTATCGCGCAAAATTTTAGCTACAGATTTTATTTGATGACATCTCAACCGACAGGAACTAACTCGCGCGGCAAAATTTTTCAATCTCTGTAATTCTCGCCAAAAAAGCGGATCTTTATATCTTAAATTTTCTAAATCATTTTGATCCGGATAGGGCCGTAATAATGGAAAATTTTTCTCTCTTCTGCCGCCCATTTCCCCTCCTCTGTTAAAAAAGAAACGCTCCTCCTGCGAATGTTAAGAACAAGAAAATTTTAGCAAATTGAGAGCATTTGTCAATAAACCAAATGATAGCCACACCCTTTAGGGTGCGCAATCACGCCGCCCATTTTATCGCCGGCTAAAGTCTGCGGCTGCCCGCATCAAACTACCCGCCGCCAAAATCAAAAAGAAAAAATAAAAAAATCCCACAATAAAGACTGTGAGATATTGAAAATTTAATAACTATTATCTTCTTCCGTAACGATCAAAGCGCCGCTCGTTATCTTGCTCATCAAATTCGCCAAAGGAAATTTCTGTCACTCGCAACTTGCCCGGCGCGCCGGGCAAACATTCAAGCATGTGCCAGGTTCGCGGCGGAATTTCTACTTCCCCGCCAACCGGCGGCGTGATTATTATTTTTCTACCATTAACATATTCCAAACTAACTCTGCCGCCAAGCGTATGAAAAACCCAAAGCTCATAACGTTTTTGATGCCGCTGGTCAGAAAGACCTTCGCCAACTTTTACAATCAATGTTTTAACAGTGGAAATTTCGTTATGAGTATATTGATGAAATTCACCCCAAGGCCGAATTTCTCGATAAATTTTTTCTTTTCTACTTCTCATAAACGTCCTCCTTTACTCTCCAAAGAGCTATTTTATTATAAGCACAAAAAAATATGATGTCAAACACCTGCGCTTAACAATACCCGCAAGCCAAAGATTTGTAAATTGGTGATTAACAAAACATAATATCTTTGATAAACTAACAACGAAAAATAAAGGGGGGATATATGAAGAGAAACTATATGAAAAAAATAATTTGCGTCATCGGCCATAGTGGGGCGGGCAAAGATTCAGTGATTAAAGGGATAACAGGTTTTAAACGAGTGCCAAGAATGACGACCCGTAAACCAAGGCCAGGAGAAATTGAAGGAGTCCATTATCGATTTGTCTCTCCTGAATATCTAGAAAGCCTAGCTGAAAAAGGCGAACTGGTTTATGTTCATCGGCACGCAGGTCATTTATATGGCATTGAAAAAAGAAAAATTAAAGAGTTATTATCAAGCGAAGGGAATTTTCTTATTGTTACCACAACCCAAGAAGCGCTGGAAATCGCCAGAATGGCCCCTGACCAAGTAAAAATTATTTACATCAAAGCTCCTTCTGTCAATGTCATTGAGGAACGTCTACGAAAGAGAGGAGATCCAGAGATAGAAATTGAAAAACAGATTAAAAGTATAGAAAACAATCTTGCTACAATTGAAGCTTTGCCAAAAGAAGACAAAAAAAGATTGAATTCTTAATCAATGATAATTTAGAAAAAGCAAAAGAAAAATTCCAAAGAATGATCCGCTAGTTTTTTTAAAATTTCAAAACCGCCAACTTCTAAAAGGGGGCGGATTTTTTATTAATTAAAAGCTGCCTTTTAAAATTTTACTTGCTCTTTTATAGAAACTCTTATTACCGCAAGCAACTACCATAAAACCAATTTCTTCTATTATTTTTGGATTTTTAGTCTTTATTAATTCTTTTAAATATACGCCATTTTGCGACAATCCTTTCACTTCTTTTTCTTTAAAGACGCCGCCAGCTTCAATAATAATTAATCGTACTGCGGCTATGTCATGAATTTTTACCCCCGAAGATAAAGAAACGTAGCCATCCCATTCCCCAGAAGCAACTTTTACTAAATCAAGTACCGTGGATCCTATACGTCTTTGACAATACTTCTCTCTTAATAGAGGAAGAAGTCTGGTTAAAATCTTATCAAATTTTTCTCCAAATCTATCAATGCTAATCCCGACCAGGCTTTTATGCAAATCAGTTTCTGGTGATGATTTAATTCTTTGTTTTTTATTATCCCGAAGGAAAAAGGCTCCTTTGCTTTTTATAGCATAAAATATATCGTCGTGAAATATATCCTTAACAATACCCACTTCCACAGCATCCAAATTAGCATATTTATTAATGTTGCCTAATTCTCCAAGAGCAACTGAAATACCAACAAAACAAGATGGCACAACCCATGATCGCATATTATTTGAACCATCAACAGGATCAAGAATAATAAAAATAGACTTAGAAGCTGAATTTAACTTACCAAATTCAGTAACCCCCATTTCTTCGCTAATAAGAATAATATAATCAAATTTTTTTCTTTTTATCTGCCTTGCAAGAACTTTTGCTACGCCCTTTTCTGAAATATAATCACCAATTTTAATTTGATCTCCGCCACTTCCTTTCCTGCCTATATAACCTCCTAAAGGATTATGTCTTGCATATTTTTTAATTTCTGTAGAAACTTCTTCTATAATTTCTAATCCTAATTTTAATAGTAATTCTTTTTTCATGCTTTGTTATAAATTAATTAATGACTAAAATTATACAAATATTGCTTAAATTATTATAGTAAATCTGTAAAAAAAATAAAGGGTATAAACCCTTTATTTAAATAAAGTCACAATTCCCTCTCCAATTAAAGGAATTATATATTCCTCCCGAGCTCTACCTTCAACAAAACGCACCTCCCCCAGTAAATAAGTTGCAACATACAATTTTAACTGACTCTCTAAGTTATCATCGCTGACTTCGCGTCCAAATTCTTTTCCCATATCTTTACATAAGGTTATAATATCACGACAAACATTCGGCGTTCTAATATCATAATTTATCATTATACTATTATCAATCAACCGAGATGTTGGATCTCTTCGTAAATAAATAGCGTTTGCTTTCCACCAACCAATTAAATGAGAAAAACCCAATCTCCAATCATGATTTTCACCTGCCCATTCCCAATCAATTAAGGTCCAATGGGGCTCTCCGTTAACAAGAGAAATCATAAAATTATCAGCATTCAAATCTCTGTGACATGTAACTAAAACTGTCGGAGGATAAAAAGCAAGTAGCTGCTTAGTTATCTCTCCGAAAGAAGGATATAGCACACCATTTACATAAACTGGTTTGTCAAAATGATCACCAAGTCTATAGGTTTTTTCTTCTGATTCAATTTCCAATTCTTGCAGAGCTCGAATTACTCTCTGTGTCCTTTTTCTTGGATCATAAGAAAATGGGATATCATCTGGATCACAATTTAGAACTTGTCTCTTTGTTTTCCTCCATACATCAATAACTTCGCTTAACATTGATTTTTTGATATCCTTACAAACTGCATCTGAAAGGATACCTCTTGTCACAACCTCATGAAAATTAAAATCCCCACAAAACTCAATTAATATAGCTTCGCCAAATCTTTCATCCGTAAGATATTGTTTGACTACAGGTAATCTTCCTTTATCAAAATGCCTTGCCAAAAGATCTCGATTCGCTATTTGCTCTTTTAGAGGAATCTTAGCACGGCCATATTTTACAACAACTCGTTTTCCTCTATTTTGTAAAATGCATACTTTAGTCCCCCCTACGCCTGATAATGACAAACCAACTAATCTTGCATTCTGAAGATTTAATACCTCCAGAACAACCAGCAATTCTTCTATTTGTTGCAACAAATTATTTTTCATCGTCTCCCCCTTCTCACAAAAGAGCTGCCGTAGCTGATGGGTAATGAAAAAAATAGGCAAGACCATTCCTTTCATACACCATCATACGGCGCTATTTTAAAGGTTAGTCTGAATAGATTTTGTTGTCAATAAGGATTTTTGAGAGAAAGCTAATTTTTGGCTTAAAATAAAGAAAAAAGTTGTGGATAAAAACAAAAAACTGCCTTATTTTTAGACAGTTTTTAAATTATGAGATTCTTCATCGCTTTGCTCCTCAGAATGGCATCTTCGTTCTTATTTCTTCCATTCCTTTAGCGCCCGCTCATAAATTTCTGGCGTGCCAACATCAAACCACTGGCCCTCAAATGACCAACCAAAAAGCTGGTTATAAAAACTATTTTAAAAATCCCCTAATTATCCATACTACTCGTTCTATACGATCATTAACCACAAAAATATCATAAAGATCTAGATTATCTTCAACAATTTTAAAATTAGCTAAAGAATCTTCTAAGCGGTTTATGACACTTTCTCCAACGCCAACTCTTTGAGTTCGTAAAGTTAACCTTCTAAGCCATTCATCAAAAGACGGCGGCAAAATATAAAAAGCGCAAAAATTTTGCTCACCAATCTCTCGACATTTTAAAAGCTCTAGCCACGAGATTGGACTCTTATCAAGATGAAATCCTTCACCTTTAGCTAATTTTTCCACAAAAGGCCGGCGCAAAAATCCATGCCAATCGGTCCCATGTCTGCGTTTACAAGTCAAGAACTCTCCCGCTTCTCTTGCATGATTAAATTCTTCTTCGGTCATAAAAAAATAATCGACTCCTTCGACTTCGTCATTTCTGCGCCTTCTGGTTGTAACATTAGGAAGACGAGGAAAACCAAGCCTTGCTAATTCTTTGCCTATTGTATCCTTGCCAACGCCATTAAAGCCTGAAAGAACAACAAAAGAACATTTCCCCAACATTTGCCGCGCTTTATCACTGCCCAAAGAATCTCTTTCTAAAACTCTAGGAATTTGCAAATCGCAAGAAATAGTCGTTGTAAAACTATTTTTCCTGCGTCTTTTTAACAAAATCGCCAAAAGCATTGAACCATATCTATCTCTGATATTTACTAAATTCTCTTCCATCTGCTCCTCCTTGCTAAAATGTTCCAGTCATAATACTTTACTACAAATATATTTAATGTCAAATCACAAGACTACTGTTGACTATTGTCAATCAAATTATATAATATGAAAGGGTACAAAAATTATGAAAAATTACAACAAAATGGAAAAATTGAAACTAAAATTTAAAAATATTTGGGAAAAAGAAGTATTGAAAATTCTTGATTACGAAAGCAAAAAAATGGATTTCAAAATTCTAAACCTTCCTAAAAAAGATTTGGTTAAAAGAGCTCCTTTACTAATTGAAAAGATCACAAAAAATCAGTTTAAAAATAAAATCAGCAAATGCCAATTAGCATTTTTTTCCGGAGCAAACGGAGTCGGAAAAAATACAATAATGACAGAGGTAATGAAAAAAATAAAAGCTAAAAAATTGCCTTATGCCTATACTAGGGCAAGAAGATCGGATGAAATTGATAGGATTGACTATTATTTTTGGGACGATAAAAAATTTGATAAAACTCTTAAAGAAAAAAAATTCCTTTGGTATGATCTAAATCATCACGGAAAAAAACAAGGACTATTAAAAAAGGATTTTAATAATTTTATAAACAGAAAAGAAAAATTTGTTTTAGACGCAAGAGTTTTGACAACAAAGTTCTTACTTGAAAAAGTCCCTAAAATAAAAAATTCAAATTATATAAGTTTTTATATTCTCCCTCCGTCCTTCGACGAATGGTATCGTCGCCTTACCAATCGCAGCCAAAGTTTTCCGTCAGAAGATGTAATTGAACGAATTGAAATTTCCTTAAAAGAATTAGCGAAAGCAAAAAAAATATGCGAAGTATTTATCGTAAACAATAAAGTAAAAAGGGCAGTAAAAGAAATTTTAAAATTCTACACATTAAAAGAGAGACTTTAAAACAGTCTCTCTTTTTTAAATAACCAATTTAAATCTTTAAAAATCCGTTATAGATAAGCAAGGCCTCGGGCAACCCACCATGTAAAATATGTACCGCGGCGCTTAAATCATGCCCAGTAGTATCTTGAAACGGGACAGCAACGCATTTTCCCATTCCCGCGGCCCGAATCGCAATTGTTCCTGATTCGCTGTCTTCATAACCAATAACCTTGCAAAAATCTCTTGGCATTATCCCAAGCCGATGTAAAGCCATACTATATAAATCGCGATGCGGCTTTAGTCTAATTTCACTTGAATCACTGGCAGTAATAAAACAATCGTAAATATTACAATAACTGCTGAACTTTTTTCTTAAAAAGTTTTTCTTTTCCAAAGAAACAGGCCAATTATTTATTTGTTCAGCAATCACCCTGAAAACTTCATTCAAAACAATATTTGCTTCGTAATATATTGAAGAAGTAACAATTGCGACTTTTGTTGGATTTTTTGCAAAATAATTTCCAATTTTTAAGAGCTTTTCTTTATTTTTATTACTAAAATCTTTTTCTTTATATTTTGCTCTTAGATGATTAATTAAGTATTTTTTCATTGCTTCGTAAAATAAAGGTAGATCTTTACCCAACCATCCTTTAATTGTTGCTAGATAAATGCCTACGCCAGGCATTGGTTCAATTAATCTCTTATTTGGATCAGAAAGGATTTCCTGCGCCAGCATCTTTCCTTTGCCTAAATTAAGCATTGATAATATTTCATGATAGCGATAATAATAAATATCAATTGCCGCTCGGACAATATCATTAAAATCTTTTAACATAAATTTTGATTGCAGTTTGTTAAAAAATAATTCAGAAAGTTTTTTAATCTCATTTAAACTTTTTTCCTTTTTATTAATAAAATTAAAGTATAAATTTTCTTGCAAAAAACCGCTGATGCCAAAAATTTTTAAATTTTCTAAAACCTCCCTTCTTCTTCCTTCGTCCCGACCTAAAGAAATAGTCCAAAGGGCGGCGAAAAAATATGCTTTTTTAAGCGCTAACTGCTTAATATTTTTATTATAGGTTTTTATTAAATATTCAACATGTTTTGTAGTGCTGTTTCCAATAATATTAGGATAATCTTTTTTATGATCTAACCCATTCCAAACCCTAGGATTTTTCCGATCTGTTATTTTTCTAACCATATATTCAAGAGAGTGAAGACAAAGGGTTTCTGTAGTAGTGGTTGTCCCATCCATATCGCAAACAATGCCATAAATCTCTTTCAATGGTCTTTCAATTTTAGAAGCTAAAGCGTAAAGCTCTAAAGGAGAATAAATGTATTCTGGATTTTTTACAATAGCGACTTCTTTGCTTTTTAAATCCTTTGCCATTTTTTTAAAATGGGTAACTGCTTTTTCTACATTTGAAAATTTTGGTATGTTTTTCTTCATAAAGTCTAATTAAAACTATAAATTTATAATATCTTTGAAAATTATTAATGTCAAATAAAAAACCGGCAAAATTATCGCCGGCAATTAGATAAAAAATCGAAATGGTTTATAATCAAGATCTATCTTGCCAATTTCTGAAGCCAAAATATCTCTAATATACTTCATAAATTTCTCTTTCGGAATAAACCCTTCAAAATCAAACCATTCATCGTCCAAACCATGGTATTTACCAACTGCTTCAGCTAAAGGTATTGTTTGAACTCCGCGAGAATCATCAACCGCGCTCATATAACCAAATCTTCCATTATTTATCAATTTAACCGCCTGTCTACCTAAATCAATCGCAACTTTCCGATCAACTTCTATCGGATCCGCGCCCATTAAATAATAAGAAGGGATTTCCAATTTAATATCTACGTCACCTACTGCCAAGGCTATACACTTTACTAAATTAACACAAACTAAATATTCGCGTTGATGACCAAAGGTGTCTTTTTTTCCTGCCAAGACTCCGTGAAATTCTGGATTAAACTTTGCTGTATGGGAAACTGCCACAACAACATAGCTATCTTCTTTATTTAAAGACCTAATCCTATCTATTAATTTTTCAACCGGAGTAATTACTTCAGGGACTACTATAACTTTTGCCCCGCCAAGATAAGCACAAGCAGTAAGCCAACCTGCTTTCCCGCCAAAACACTCAATAACGTGAATTCTTCCTGTCGCGCGAGCAACTTGCGTTACTGCTTTAGTAAATTGAATCAGACGCAGTGTGGCAGTAGGAAATCCCGGTGTCCAATAAGTACAATCAAGATCATTATCAATAGTTTTTGGCACGCCAACTATCGGAAGTCTAAAATCTCCAAATAGTCGGCTTGCCGCACCAAGAGTATCATCACCTCCAATTGCTACCACCCCATCGATTTCATTTTCTTTTAAATATTTTCTAATTCTTTCAACTCCACTTTCAATCTTAAAAGGATTCGTCCGACTTGTTGCTAATAAAGTGCTCCCGATCTTCGAAATTCTTTCTGGATCAATATCTAAACTATCTAAATCTACAATTCTGCCTCCTTCTTTTGCAATACAGGCCCATCCGGCAATTCCGCCTAAAACTTTAAATCCTAATTTACGGGCTTCAATAATAATTCCAGCAATGGTTGCGTTCAAGGCTGGCGCTGGGCCTCCGCCAGTAAAAACTAGTATTTTTTTATTGCTCGTTGTCATATATTTCTTCCCTCCATTATCTTAAAAGTTCTAGCCATTATATATAACTTATTACAAATTGTCAATTATGTTCCATAGCTTGTTCCATAGCTTGAACATTAAAAAAACTGGGAGTTACCCAGTTAATGTTAATTACAAATAATAAATTAATCAATCTCCTTGAATACTCTTATCGTATTTTAAAGCAAACTCACACAATTCATTCATTCGCAAAACAGCTGTTCCCTCCCGAGCAATCACTATCGCGGCGCCAACAGAAGCTATCCTGATAGCATCAGTAATATCCATTTTTACTGCCAATGCGCAAACTAAAACTGCCATTACTGTATCTCCCGCACCAGATACTGACACAACTTTAGCTGCATCTGCCAAACTAGGAAATTTAAATTTTGTTTCTTCACCTGTTTCGTTTATTTCATATAAAGTCATACCTCTTTCGCTTTTTGTTACTAATATCCGCGTTTTTAATTCACGACATATTCTATAAAGTTCTGTCCGAAACTTCTCGCTAGCGCAATCTTGTGGTATCCTAAAAAGTTTCTTTACTTCTTGATTATTCGGCTTAATAAGATAAAAATCTTGCAAATCCTCAGCAGTATATTTCTCATTAGGATGAGGATCAATTAAAACCCGTTTGCCTTTCTTTTTAATTAAAATATCTCTCACTGCTGAAAGAACAGGACGAGTAATCATTCCTCGGGCATAATCACTCACCACAGCAATATCTACATCCATTCTATCTATACGACCCCTCACCTGTTCGGCAATTTCATCTGATATCGGTTTTCTAGATTCACGAGCTAATGTAAACTTCAGTCGTCTTTCACTATCACCTCTATTGTCACTTACTATTCTTCGTTTTATTGTCGTTGGCCGAGAAACATCTTGTACAAAAGTTGTGTTAATCTCGTTTGCTGCTAAAACTCCTAAAAGATCATCGCTTCTTACGTCGGAACCAGTAACAGAAACAAGACTAACATTACCTCCGATTCCTCTAATATTAACAGCTAAATTTCCAGCGCCTCCAGGATATTTATTAACATTTTCCTGAACAAATACTGGAGTGCTAGGGTCTTCACTTGATTGACGTTCATAACGATAATTTTCAAAAATATCTTCAATAACATCACCAATTACACCAATCGTTATTCTCTGTTTCTGTAATCTTTTTTGAAAGTCAGAAACCAACGGCATCAGATTTACAGGCATCTTTTACCCTCCTCTTGTTTCCAAAGAACTGACCGCTGATGGCAAAAAAAGACAAGCCCTTCTTGTCTTTCATACACCATCATACGGCGCTATTTTAAAGGTTAGTCTGAATAGATTTTGTTGTCAATAAGGATTTTTGAGAGAAAGCTAATTTTTGGCTTAAAATAAAGAAAAAAGTTGTGGATAAAAACAAAAAACTGCCTTATTTTTAGACAGTTTTTAAATTATGAGATTCTTCATCGCTTTGCTCCTCAGAATGGCATCTTCGTTCTTATTTCTTCCATTCTTTTAGCACCCGCTCATAAATTTCTGGCGTGCCAACATCAAACCACTGGCCCTCAAACGGCCAACCAAAAAGTTGTGATTCGCGAGCCAATTGAGGCAAAACATCTTCTTCTAACATTGAATAAGCCTTATTTGGCACATAATTAATTACTTTTGGATTTAAAATATATATCCCCGCGGAAACAAGGCGCGAAAGTTTTTGATTCTTTTTTGGCTTTTCTTCAAACCCCAAAATTTTATCCCCGCGCAATTTTACCACTCCGTAAGACGAAGGTTCAGCTACTGAAGACAGAGCCACCGAGGCCAAATTGCCATGACCTTGATGAAAGTCAAAAAACTCCTGCAAATTTATTTCTGCCAAAATGTCGCCATAAATAACTAAAAATGGCTGATTTCTAACAAACTTTTTAATCTTCAAAAGCGGCTTAGCTGTTCCTTCTGCTTTCTTCTCTTCTAAATAGCTAATCTTTACGCCAAATTTTGTTCCATCGCCAAAATGATTTTTTATTTTTTCTCCCAAATGGCCGACAAGGATAATAATTTCTCGAATTTCATTGTTTCGCAAAAGATCAATAATATATTCTAAAATCGGCCGATTGTGCACTGGCAACATTGATTTAGGCATTTCATAAGTAAAAGGCCGCATTTTAATTCCCTCACCACCAGCTAAAATAAAAGCTCGCGAAAGCCGTGGCCGCAAAGACTGCAATAACAAATATTCAATGGCATGCGAACGATTTCTAATTTTAGCTCCGTCAATAATCTCATCTACTTGAGGCAAAAGATCTTTTCTTAAAGTAATGGTTAGCCTTTTTCTTTCCATACCCCGTACCACAACCCTAACTAAATAATCTAAAAATAAATTTTAAATATTATTTTATTAAAGTGTAGTATGATTTTAATCTCTTAGTAATAAATCTACGGCCTTTTGTTTGCTTAAAGAAGTTTTCGCGCTTCATAGCATCTTCTTCGCTTAAGCATGCTTCGTAATAAATTAATCTAAATGGCAATCTTGGCCTTGTTGAAAAACTCTACCTTTATTATGTTCTACCAACCTTCTTCTTAAATTAAATTATTTGTATAACCCACATACCTTTTATAGTCTTTCAGACTTTCTAAAACATAAGTATAATAAAATTTATCATTATTATTTGTGATACGGGGCATAATTATGATATTATATAAACAGTTTAATATATTTAATTATTAATTGCAAATTTATGAACTACTCGCCACTTCGCCAAATTATTTTGGATTTTCCTTTACAATTTAAAAAAGCGCTGGAATTTTCAAAAAATATAAAACAAGAAGGACGATTTAATAAATTGATTGTTTGTGGAATGGGAGGGTCAGCTCTGCCAGCGGATATTATAAAAACTTTTTTAGAAGAGAAAAAAATTGATTTGCCGACTTATATCTGCCGAAATTATGACTTACCCTTTTTTGCCGATAAAAACAGCATAGTTTTTGTTTCTTCTTATTCCGGGAATACCGAAGAAACTTTATCTTGTTTTGCCCAAGCGCAAAAAAAAGAAATAAAAATGGTGAGTTTTGCCAAAGGAGGAAAATTAGAAAAATTATGCAAAGAAAATGGAATTCCTTTTGTTAAATATCCTGATGACGGGGTAACTTTGCAGCCGCGTTTTGCTATTGGCTATGCTGTATGCAGCATGCTTTGCGTTTTAATAAATTCTAAAATTATTCCTGGTTTTATTGATGATATTAAAAATCTCATTTCCAATTTAAAACCAGCGAGTCTCGAAAACCAAGGCAAGGAATTAGCGCAGAAATCAAAAAATTTAATCCCTTTGTTTTATGCTTCCTCGCGCTATGGCGAAAGTGTTGCCCGTATTTGCAAAATAAAAATTAATGAAAATTCCAAAACCCAGGCTTTTTGGAATGTCTTTCCGGAATTAAACCACAATGAAATGGTTGGGTTTACTAAATTAGCTGGTAAATTTCATATCATTATTTTAAAAGATCCCGAAGATCTTCCTCGAATTTTAAAAAGAATGCAAATCACCCGCCAGATTTTAGAAAAAAAAGAAATTTTAGTTTCCGAAGTCAAAATGGAAGGAGCTTCTGTTCTAGAAAAAATCTTCAACACTTTAATCACTGGCGCCTGGATGTCTTATTATCTCGCTTTAGAATGCGGCCAAGACCCAATTCCTGTAGCAATGGTAGAGGAATTTAAAAAGAAAATGGGTTGAAAGCGACCACAAGGAGCTTTCAACGGGTTGCAAAAAGCAACCCAGGGTTTTCAATCACAACAATTTTTTGTTCGAGGCTGTGCCGAGTAATAAATCCTCCCACCTTTCGGCGGGGTATTAGACCCCGCCGAAAGGATTATATTAGCTTCATTCATCCCCGCCGCAAGCGGCGGGGTATTCTGAAAGGTGGGAGGATAATAAAAGAAATAATGAAAAAACATTTTTTCACATTTAAAGCGACCGCAATAAATGTGAAAAAGTATATAATAAAAGTAAAATATATAATTATCCAAATTTTACTAAAATCTTACTAATATGAAACCAAAAGAAATAACTAAAAAGATCCTAAAAATTTTATTAACTGCTAGTGCCCTAACCCTAGCCTTTTCTTCTCCTTATTTTTTTGTTAATCTTTTAAATAATAAAAAATATAAATATCCCAAGAAAAAAGTGGCCCGAACATTTCATTATTTAAAACAAAAAGGACTAATTAAATACAAAAGAAAGGGTAGGCAAATCTATATCTCTTTGACGCCGTTGGGACGAAAATATGCCCAAGAATTACAGATTGACGATTTAAAAATAGAAACGCAACGGCGATGGGATGGAAAATGGCGGATTTTAATTTTTGACATCAATGAAAAATGGAAGATTGTAAGAGAAGCCTTGCGAGGAAAATTAAAGGAATTGGGATTTTTCCAACTTCAAAAAAGTGTTTGGATTTGTCCGTTCCCTTGTGAAAATGAATTCAAAATTTTAAAAACCTTTTTTAATCTTCCCAACAAAAGCTTTATGTTTATTGTTGCAACAAAAATTCCTTTTGAAGAAGAACTAAAAAAGATTTATAATTTATAAACATAGAACTCATACTGAGTTTTTCTGAGCTTATCATTCCGAAGCCACGAAGTGACTAAAGAATTCCCAATATCTACGGGATTCTTCGCTCCGCTCAGAATGATTTATGCCGAAAGTTTTATCAATTTTTAAGTTGATTTTAACCAAAAGATAAAATAACTTGCTATGAGTTCATATTTACCGTTTAAACTTAATATTAAACTTAAAATAGATTTTTCACATTTAAAGCGACCGCAATAAATGTGAAAAATCTTTAAATCTTTTAGTACTTTTAGTAAACTATTAATGAACTATCCTACGGTAAGGCTGTAGGATAGATAAATTGTTTAAATAAAAATAAAATAAAAAATAATTATGGCGAAAACAAAAACCAATAACAAATTCTTTTCTTTATTTTTAATTTGTATTTTTTTAGTTAGTTTTTTTGCTGGATGGCAGGAAAATCAAAAAAGCAAAGCCGAAGATTTAACTTCACCAATCCTGATCAATGAAGTGGCGCCCTCAGAAAGCCGCGACTGGATTGAATTTTATATTCAAGAGTCTGGAGATTACAGCGGCTTTAAGGTAAAAGAAGGGGCAACTTCAACTCCGACACTGCTGACCACATTTCCAGATAACTTTTATCTTCAAACAGGCGATTTTATCATTCTACACTTTAAAAAAGAATCTTATGAAACTGATGAAACAGAAAACAATGGCGAAAATGGCATTTGGGATTTATATACTGCTGATTCCGGCCTGCAGGCAACTGACAATGTAATTATTTTAGAAAATAATTCTGGTGAAATTATTGAAGGAATGTGCTATGCAAATCAAAGCGGAACATGGACTGGTTCGCAAAATGCTTTTGATTCTCTTATTGATGCTGGGCAATGGCAAGGAGAAAAAAGCCAGCCAGAATCATTTTGTATTGATTGGACAAACAATAAAACAGTTTCTTCTTTATCTAACAAATCCCTAGGCCGCGACCAAGACTTTACCGACACAAATTCTAAAGACGACTGGTATTTATACGACGCGCAAACTCCGGGCCAGCCGAATATTATAGAAATAGACGAACCAGAACCATCGCCAACCTCAACGCCAAAAACCTATTCTGACGAAATAATTATCAACGAACTTTACCCTAATCCGCCGGGTCCGGATGAAAATGACGAGTTTATTGAGATGAAAAATTTAGGCAGTGAAGCAATAGATTTAAAAGATTGGCAGATTCGGGATAAAAGCACGAATTATAAAATCAAAACTGCGAATTTTTCCTCCACGCAAATTTCACCTGGAGAATTTTTTGTTATCTACCGGCCGACAAGCGGGATTGCTCTAAATAATACTGGCGGAGAAACAGTCCTGCTCTTATCGCCTAATAATGAAACTAAATCTTCAATAAGCTACTCTGGCAGTGCGCCAGGAGGACAATCTTTTGCTTCTTTTCAATCTGGCTGGAGTTGGACAACTCAACCTACACCAAGCGAAGAAAATATTTTAACTAGCGCTGCCGCGCCAAATCAAAAGCCAAAAGCGATTGCCGGGGAAAATAAAAAAATTTACCTTAACGAAGAAGTAACTTTTGACGGCTCAAACTCTTATGATCCAGATAATGATCCTTTGACTTATCTTTGGGATTTTGGTGACGGATCTTCTGCTACCAGCGCCATCACTACTCACAAATATACAAAAGAAGGAAAATATACTGCAAAATTAACTGTTGAAGACGAGCGTGAAGGGATTGATGACGATACTCTTTTAGTGAGTGTAACAAAGCAAAAAGAAGAAAAAAAGAAAACAACAAAGAAAAAAATTGACAAAAAAGAAATCCAAAAACCAAAAGGGCCTTTTTCTCGCGACATTATAATTACTGAATTTCTGCCAAATCCCACAGGCTCGGATTACGGCGATGGCACTCCAAAAAGCGGAGAATGGGTTGAGATAAAAAATAAAGGAAAAAAAGAGATTGACCTTAACTTTTGGCAATTAGACGACGAAGAAGGCGGCTCGCGGCCTTATACAATTGAGGATGAAAAAATCAAACCTGGACAATATCTTGTTTTTTATTATCCTCAAACAAAAATCAACCTAAACAACAGCGAAGACGAAGTAAGGCTTTTGGATCCTGATGGAAAAATAGTTTCAAAAGTAGAATATAGCGGAGCTAAAGAAGGGATATCTTTTGCTCAAGACGAAAAAACAAATAAATGGCAATGGACGCAAACACCCACGCCAGGAAAATTAAATAAAATTACTGAATTAAAGGAAGAAGCCAAATCAACAAAAACAAGAAGCTATCCTGAAATCGATAGCGCAAACAAAACAAGCAAAACGCAAGAAGAAGAATTAATAAAAACTATTTCTATCCAAGAAGCTAAAGAACAGGAAAGATATACTAAAGTAAAAGTCGAAGGAAATGTTTTAGTTGAGCCGCAAGTTTTAGGCTCAAAAATTTTCTACATCCAAGATAAAACAGCGGGCATTCAAATCTATTTTTCAAAAGAAGATTTTCCGAAATTAACTCTGGGAGATTTAATCATGGTTTCCGGCAAAGTTTCTGAAGCCGGCGGCGAGAAAAAAATTAATCTTTCTCAAAAGGAAGATATTGCTTTCTTGTCGCACAGTGAACCGCCAAAAACTCAAGCGTTAAAAACCGGGGAAATTGATGAAATCTACGAAGGAAAACTAGTAGAAATTCAAGGTAAAGTTATTAAAAAAATCGGCCTAACATTTTATTTAGACGACGGTTCAGGACAAATTCGTGTTTACCTTTCAAAAACGGCAAATATTAAAAAAGAAGGAATTAAAAAAGATGAAACAGTAAAAATCAAAGGAATTGTTTCACAGACAAAAAGTGGCTTTCGCTTATTGCCCCGCTATGAAAATGATGTTTTAGTTGGAGAAGGAGAAATCGCTGCCGCTGACGAAATCGGCGGAATCCTATCTAATAAAAAATTACCTTCAGTAGGCAATGATTTTTGGATGATAGTGCTTTTAGCTTTGACTTTAACTGTTTTGATTTTTCTGCCAAAAGCTGTTTTTTCGGCAAAAAAAGTTTGACAAATTGACCAACTTAAGTTTACCACCCCACCCAGAATGCCCCGCCCTTCAAGGCGGGGATGAATGGATTTAGATGAAAGGTTATTTCCTTTAATAATGCCCCACCCTTTAGGGTGGGGTGGTTTACTTAAAACGCCAGGCAAGACATGCACTGCGAGAGGAGGGCCCGCAGACAGCTCGCCTGGCATTTTGTATTATAGCATAAGAACTGGAAAAGTCAAGAAATTTCCTTGAAAAATTTTAGAAATTTGCTAAAATGGGGAAAGTTAAGGCCAGGTAGCCAAGTAGCTAAGGCATTGGTCTGCAAAACCAATATGCATGGGTGCAAATCCCATCCTGGTCTTAAAAATATCAAATATCAAAAACAAAAATGCAAAAATACAAATCAAAAATAAATAAAAAAATTGGAAAATTTGTTCTAGTCCTCCACAATATCCGCAGCCGATTCAATGTTGGAGCAATATTCAGAACCGCAGATGCGGCGGGAATAAATAAAATTTACCTATGCGGAATTACTCCCGCGCCGCCTCATCCAAAAATTAACAAAGTAGCTTTGGGAGCGGAGAAATTTATTCCTTATGAAAAACATTGGCAGACAGGTCGATTAATAAAAAAATTAAAAAAAGAGGGCCATCAAATTTTAGCTCTAGAGCAAAGTAAAAAAAGTGCCCCTTATTTTAAATTAAAACCTAATAGCAAAGCGGCATTAATTTTAGGAAATGAGATTAAAGGATTGCCGCCAAAGATTTTGCGTCAAGCTGACAAAATCTTGGAAATTCCAATGCGCGGCAAAAAAGAATCATTAAATGTAGCTGTCGCCTGCGGGATTGTTTGTTTTGAAATTGCAAAATATTTTTAGTATTTCAGTTGTAAATCTATTTTATTGTTATTTTTCGTACGTATGTGTGTTTATTTCCTTGCATTCGCCCCGATTTAATCGGAGTTGCGCTCGGAATGACAATTATTAATGTTTTTCCGGATATAAAGGTTCTTCAAACTGCGAATGAAACGAATTTGGACAACTTGAATTATCAGTTTTGCCGCATTCTGGACATTTAGGATAACCTTCTGGCGATAATTCAATTTTTTTGCCTTGATCTTTTTTGACAGCCCGGCCTTTCCTGACTTTTAGATTTTCTATTCCTGGCGGATAAATTGGTTCTTCGTAACGGCTATGAAAACAATTGCGGCATCCCCTTCCCGAGCCAACTTCCCCGCATTCTGGACATTTTGGCAAGCCGTCTTTAGTAAATTTTATTCCCTGATCATAATCTGGTTTTGGTTTCTCGCTCATAATTTAATAATTATTGATTTTTTATATTTTTATAATAAAATAAAAGTTGGAAAAAAACAAGAAGAAAATTTCATCGCAAGCATCCAGCTAGAAAATAACCCTGAACCACTAAAGGGTTCAGGGTTACCATGTACCCTTTAGTGGTACATGGTAAAATCCTAAAATTATGCACTACGTGTATTTATTACATCTCTCCAATAAACAAATTTATGTTGGATATACTAATAATTTAAAACGACGCTATTTTGAACATAAGCAAGGCCGAAATCATACTACAAAAAGATTTCTTCCTATAAAACTAATTTTTTATGAAGCTTTTGTTAGTAAAGATGATGCTTTAAAAAGAGAAAGATATCTTAAATCCTTCAAGGGTAAAAAAACGTTACAAGCGATGTTAAAAAATACTTTTCTAGAAAATAACTATGCCCGCCCAGTTAGAAGTTTATGAAATCAATGTATTTATACACCAATCATTTCAATTTGAAGCATGCGGTCGGTAGACGCAACGATTGCATACACTTCTAACTGGGCCCGGGTGGCGGAATGGCAGACGCGCAAGACTTAAAATCTTGTGGATGCATAATCCGTGCGGGTTCGACTCCCGCCCCGGGCACCAGAATCTGACTTTTTGATTTTTGGGCACTGTCCCTAAAAAAGGGGCTTGATTTTCAATCTTTTGGCTTAAAATGTGATAAAATTAGTAAGTATAGACTGAAAACAGTCTAAAAACATATCTTATTAATTAACTTTATTACACTTTATGCCAAAAAAAATTGTCCTTTATGTTCGTCTAAGTCTGTTATTAAAAAAGGATTAAAACGTTTACACCACGGTCAACGCTGGTACTATTACCAGTCTTACAAATGCAAACAATGCGGTCATCGTTTTACAACTAAAGATATTTTTGGCCAATCTGTCTTATCTTTTCAAGCAAAAATTACTTTTGAATATTTATTAAATCGTTCTTTACGAAAAGTAAAAACATCAAGATCAGTAGGAAAAATCAGTAAGGATAGAATTTTATCTATTGTAATTTCTGTCAGTTCTTGTTTACCAAGATTATCATTACTTAATCAATTTTTAGAGATAAATTTTTC
>JBFLZX010000029.1:0-398 GCA_040756075.1 Patescibacteria group bacterium
ATAAAAATCAATGTTGATTTTTTAGCCATAGAATAATGTTAAATAAAGGGTTTTAAACCCCAGAGCAAGCTCTGGACTCAAAAATACTTATACCCAGCCGCTAGCTTACTGCGGGGTTTTTATACCCTTTGTTGTCTGCGACGCTCGGAAGAAAAAGTGTAAACACTTTTTCTTCACTCGCTATCCTCGACAATAAATTTTCGGCAAACGAAATTGTAAGAAATACCACAGCGAGAAATACCGCACATTCGTGCGAGATTCTTCTCTCGATGAACATCGGGGTCAGGATGACGGCTAAAGCCGTCAGTTGAGAGATCCTTCGTCGCTTCGCGCCTTTTCAGAATTTCGACAAACAACATCCGCCTTCGCTCGGATACAACTATCGATTATTTTTCTTT
>JBFLZX010000029.1:498-2794 GCA_040756075.1 Patescibacteria group bacterium
ATTTCTTAAATAATGCCGCCTACGGCTAGTTTTTACTGTGGCAATTTTCCTACTGTCGCTTCGGCGGATTGTTGTTTATACCGAAAAAGTCTTCGTCCTTCAGACTCGATTTTTTCGACAAACAACATCCGCCTTCGCTCGGATACAACTATCGATTATTTTTCTTTATTTCTTAAATAATGCCGCCTACGGCTAGTTTTTACTGTGGCAATTTTCCTACTGTCGCTTCGGCGGATTGTTGTTTATACCGAAAAAGTCTTCGTCCTTCAGACTCGATTTTTTCGACAAACAACAAAAAAAGACGCCAAATTTTTGGCGTCCATAGATCAATATCAATCAACTTTGATAATCGGCAGATCGGCCGATATATCTCGACAAACAATCGAAGGAAAATATTCTTTCATTACTTCATCCCGAAATTTTTCCATTGCCCAATAGTCGCTATGAATCGGCAGAATTCTTTCAGGATTCAAAAGATAAATTACCAGCATTAAATCCATTTGATGGCCGTGGCCAGAAATATGCAGTGAATCTTTTGCTTCCACATTCAAACCCTTAAATGCTTCGGGAAAATAACCTCTTTCATCAACAAAAACGATTCCGGCAAACTGGACAAGACCCACCACCATATCTTTAAATGCTTCCAATCTATTTCTGCTTCCCGGAATTGGCCGGGAAGAGATTATAACAACATCACTGCTTTTCAAGCTTAAGCCTTCAACTTCCTTGCCTTGAGACAATTGCTCAAGACAAGATCCGGGCTCTGCCTGACAGCCAGTTGCACAATAAATTTCACCTTCGCCGTCTTTTGGCGCTTCTTCTACCATTTCTAATTTTCGGACAATCTCGTAAATATCGCAAATTGTCCGACCAACAAATTTCAATTTCCTGCCTGTTTCTTTTGCAATGGCAATCACTGCTTTCATTCGGGCAATGTTTGTTCCAAAAAATGAAATAATCACTCTGTTTTGAAGCAATGCTTCAGATACAATATTTTTCAATTCAGAAAACACTCTTTCTTCTTCCAAAGAAAATCTTGGTTCTCTTACATTTACCACATCCATTGCTAAAAGATCCACTTGATCTCTTGCTGCTTTTCTTAAATTATCAATTATTACTAGGCGATCGCTGACAGAAACCCCGCTTAGCCTAAAATCAGAAAGATGGCAAACTTTTTTCCCGTCAGCCGCGATTACTAAACCGCAGGCTTGGGGAATTGAGTGATTTACCAAAAAAGTCTCAACACTAGTTTCACCAAATTGAAATGCATCACCCGGTTCAAAAATTTTAATCTCTGGTTCGCCTGACTGGCGCAAAAAACGGCATTGTCTTTTAATTAACTCTGCCACTAAATTTGTGGCATAAATTGGAACATTATTTGTTATATTTCTTGACAAATACGGTACTGCTCCCCAATGGTCAAGATGGCCATGGGTGATTAAAATCCCTTTAATCCGATGGCTATTTTTTTCCAGCCACTCAAAATTCGGCAGTCTTTTTTCTTCATTTAAAAATTCGTCAAAATCATTTCCATCATAGCCGCCAAATGCGCCAACATCAATTCCGCAATCAACAACTAAAATTTCTCCTTTTCCATTAATATAGGCATAGCAGGAAGCGCCAACTCTGCCGACACTTCCTAATGCAACAATCCTAAAACCAGTTGTCGGAATTTCCGGCAAATCAATGTTTAAGGAAGGAAGTTTTGGAAAACAAAATTCATCTTTTTCTGCTTTTTCTGCCTTAATTTGTTTTGCCGCCTCTCTCAGATTATGAGCAGCAAAATACTTCCGCGTTGTCGGCTGGCCATTAATAACAACCAGCTCTCCACTATCCAAATAATCCAAATCAACTAAATAATCTACACCAAAGCGAATTTCATAATCTTTTAAACCATTTTGGCAATAAAGACAATTTCGATCATGACAAAGTTTGACACTAATTGCAAAATCTTGATGTTTATAATAACCAATCCATCTTGCCGGCCCCCGATATGCCGGGGTAAACCGGATTCTTGGACCATCTTTTTTTCTTGCGGAAAATCTTGAAAAATAAGCAGGAATATTAGAAATTACTTCAATTACTCTTAATTGCTTTTCTTTTTTTGTTTCTTCTTCCATTTCTTTCTTTCTCCTTTCTGGGCCTCTTTTCCATTTATGCGGCCTGTTTTTAATTTGCCGCATCTTACAAGCCCAGAGATTGTTTTAAGACACAAAATCTTCCCAAAACAATCTCTGGGCTTGTAGAAATTCTATTGCTTTCATTTGCGCCTCCTTAAAATTTCTGCTTTTTTGCT
>JBFLZX010000029.1:2894-18006 GCA_040756075.1 Patescibacteria group bacterium
TGCTAAAAAGCTATTTTATTTTTTAAATTATTTTTTATTTCGTTAGATTTTTGGTTCTTTGGCCTTTTCTTTTTGTTGTTTTTCTGCCGTCAAAGCGGTTTGAATTATTTCTCTAATTTTTTGCGGCGCACCGGATAAATCAGGATTTGTTCCTTTTGCTGGATTTTCGCCCAAAAGTTCTGATAAATTTCCTGCTTCTTTTGGCACAGAAATATTTAAAGTCCTGCCTCCTTTTTTTGTCGGGACCATTTCTAAAACCAAGACTCCTTCATAAGGAATTTTTCTTAATTGGCCGAATTTCCCCCTTATTTCTTTTGTTGTTTTTGCGTCTAAAACAAATCTTGCCGGATTTTCACTTGTCGGCTGGCTGGCAAAAAATCCTTCTAAACTTTCCGCGGTTTGACCTTCTTTTAATTTTTTAATAAATTCTCTTCTTGCTCTTTCGCTTTTTTCCATTTCTCCTTTTGATTTTGCCGCTTTTTCTCTTAATTTTGTTAAAAGCTGGAATATTCCTTTTTCTCTTTCTCTTTTTAGCTCTGCTTCTCTACCTCCTGACGGCACTCTTCCTTTTTTTCTTTCCGAAGGCAGAAGAAACGAAGCTGGAACATAAGCCTCGTCTCTATATCTCAATGTTTGGTATCCTAGTTTTTCTCGAATAATTTCTTCTAGCTCTGCTTCATTTAATCGGCGAAGGAAACCGAGCTTTGCGCCTTGGGTTAAACAATATCCGAAATCGCCAAAAGTTTTTCCATTATTAATTCTTGCGGCGAATTCGCTGTATTCTTTTTCTTCTCTTTCTTTTATTTCGCG
The DNA here is from genome assembly GCA_040756075.1 of Patescibacteria group bacterium. Classification (GTDB taxonomy): domain Bacteria; phylum Patescibacteriota; class JABMPQ01; order JABMPQ01; family JBFLZX01; genus JBFLZX01. Next base: position 3,705 of record JBFLZX010000029.1, read on the forward strand.
TTTCGTTTTATCTTCTAATTGTTTTGTTTCTACTTTTGTTCTTTCGCGTTCTCTTTCTTCCCAAGCTCTGCGTTCTTCTTCGCGGCGGGAAAGTAATCCTGGAAGTTCTGGATTTTCTGTTAATAATTCGGCAATTCTTTTTTCAATAATTTCAACTGCCGGACTTCCTTTGGTTAAAGTTGATTTAAACTCCTGCAATTTTTCTACCTGTCCCGCCAATTCTAAAAGCCGCATGTCTTTTTCTCTTTCTTCCGAGGTCCTTCTAGCTGCTTCTTCTTGACCGGCTCGATATTGAGCATCTGCCTGTTTTAATTCTTCTAAATTTAAACCTGCGATTTCAGCCGGCTTAGTTGGTTCGTCGGTTTGTTTTTTTTGTTGATCTTGAGGGGAGATTTTTGAAAATTTGTCTCTCGGCATAAATTTAAGTTATTTGTAAAAAATATATTCTATGATGTAAATTACGCAAATTTAGGAGTTAATGTACGTTTATTATTTTATTATATCACAGCTATTATTTTTGTCAAATTTTTTGGCCAATTTTTTAAGCCACTCGATTTAGCTCATCCAAACTTGTAATTCCTTCAATAACTTTCAAAAACCCGTCTTGGCGCATTGTCATCATTCCTTGATCTTTCGCCGCTTTTGAAATTTCCTGCACCGGCGCGCGCTGGGAAATTAACTGTTCCATTTTCTCGTTGTTTTCAAAAACTTCATAAATACCAACTCGTCCGGAAAAACCGCTCATATGACATCTTTTACAGCCCTTAGCTTTATATAATTTTTTTATTTCTTTTTTTGGAAAAAATTTGCTCAGTTCTTTTTTAAATTTCTCTATTTCATTTTTGTCTGGCTGATATTCTGTCCGGCAAAAAAGACAAAGCCGCCTGACAAGCCTTTGGGCAATCACCACTCGCAGAGCTGGAGCAATAATATAAGGCCGGGCGCCAATTGTCATCAAACGCGGAATAACGCCGGTCGCGTCATTGGTATGCAAAGTGGAAAAAACCAAATGGCCGGTTTGGGCTGCTTGGCATGCAACTTCCGCAGTTTCCAAATCTCGAATTTCACCGACCATCACCACATCTGGATTTTGGCGCAAAATTGCCCGCAAGCCTCTGGCAAAATCCATTTTTACTTCTGGATTCAGTTGAGTTTGAGTAATCCCTTCGATTCTATATTCCACAGGATCTTCTAAAGTAATAATTTTTATTTTCGGGGACTTCTTTTTATTGATTAAGGCATACAAAGTCGTTGTTTTTCCCGAACCAGTTGGACCAGTTGTTAAAATTAAGCCATTTGGTTTTTGAATTTCTTTTTCTAAAATTTTACCCTCGCGCCGGCGAAGCCCTAGTTTATCCAAAGTCAAACCATAAGCGCCAATTCCTAAAAGCCGCATTACCACTGACTCGCCATAAGGCGTAGGCAAAGTAGAAATACGCAAATCAATTTCTTTATCTTTTAGAGAAATCGTAAAACGGCCATCCTGCGGTACATCAGTAATATTTATTTTTATTCCGGCTAAAAATTTTATCCTCGATAAAATTTTTGGGAATAAATCTATTGGCATCTCGGCCACGATCTGCAAGACGCCGTCAAGACGATAACGCAAAAAAAACTTTTTTTCTTCTGGTTCAAGATGAATGTCCGAAGCTCCAGCTTTTGCCGCGCCCGCCAAAATCAGCGAAATACTTTCGGATAAAGAAATTTGCCTAATTTTTTGATTTAATTCGGCAAGATTTTTAATTTTCTCTGCCGCCAAAACAAGGGCTTCTTTTCCAATTTCAACTTTTTTTATTCCTTGCTTCGGCCTTATAATTTGGCGGTAAAAGTTTAGAGCATAATTAAGACTTGCTTGAGAGATAATAAAAAAACTGCACAAAAATCCTTCGCTTTTTAATTTTTCCACTGCTTTTTTTAATTCCGGATTGCCCGGATTGACAATTCCCGCTTGCAATTCTTCATTTTTCTTTGAAAAGACAATTATCTGGGCGGATTGGGCCATCTCTTTCGGAATCAAAGACAGAGCTTCCAAATCAATTGGAAATCCTTTTAGCGAAATATAAGGAAGCTGGAAAATATTGGATTTTGAAACTGCTTCCCGCTCCAGCTCTTTTTCGCGAAGAGATTTTAATTTTTCCTGCAATTTTTCTTCCCTTTCTTCTTTCAGTTCTTCTTCTGAAATTGGTTTTTGCAGAGGCATAATGTTCAATGTTTAATGATTAATGTCCAATGTTTAATGTTCGATGATTTTATTTATTTCGCGAAGGATTTTTGCGATTTCTTTATCAGTCAATCCATGGCCGCGCGCCCCCTCTTCTAAAGTTTCGTTAGCTGAAATTGCACAGCCAATACAATGAAGGCCGTATTTAAAAAATATCTCAATAGTTTGGGGGTATTTTTTAATGATTTCACTAATGGTTTGAGATTTGGTAATTTTCATGAAAATAAATCAAAAATCAAAAAACAAAAATACAAATTTTCAAATCTTAAATCTCAATAATCATTCAAATTCCAAATCCTAAATATCAAACAGTTTGAAAATTGGTATTTGAGATTTGATTGAACATTAAGATTTGAACATTGGGATTTATAATTTTTAATCTGTGGTTTTGATCTTTGATCTTTGATTTTTAATTTTTCTTAATATGTATAATCTGCACTGGACATGAGTCAGCCGCTTGTTGATTGCAGCCAACATTTTCCAGTTCGGTTTTTTTTGGCCAGGCTTTTCCATCATCACGCATTTCCCAATTTTCTGGACATAAAGCAACGCAAGTACCGCAGCCAATGCATTTTTCATGTTCTTGTTGGATTTTATATGGCATAAATCTTGTAACTTATAGCGTGCAACCTGTAACCCAAGAACTTGCGTTATAAGTTATATATTATACGTTACATATTTCTATTCTACCAAATTATTCCCCAAAAAACAATCCACAAAAAATTAGTGCGTCACATAATATCACACTAATTTTTTGTTATGAAGCTAGCCCCTAGATAAGATATCCGCGCAATGGAATAAAATCTGTTAACAACTTTGTTGCTATAGCTTCAGAATTGTTAACATCGTAACCTTAATAACAAATATTAAAAAATGTCTTCCATAAAATCACTTGAGTAACGTTTGTTGTTCTTTTCTTGCCTGTTTTATTTTTAACACTACCTCTTTTTCTGCGGCAATTAGATCTTTGCTATTTAATTCCAGCTTTAAAAAGCCATCTTTTTGGGCGACGGAAAATTTTTCCGCTAAGAGATTTTTTAAACCTTCGTTGTGAACTTTGATTAGTCCTTCAACTTTATTTTCTTCTTTTTCTAATAAAATTAAGACAATTTCCGAACCGGTTAAAAAAGTTGCCAATTCTTCTTCAATGCCTAATAGATCATAATAACCGGCTTTGGTTTTTTCAAAATCCGATTGGGTGATCAATGTCCAAACAAGCTTTGTTTCGCTGTTATATTGAACGCGAGCAAAAGCCCGACCCCAAAGCTGCAGGGCGGCTAAAGATTTATTTTTGAAAATTGAACGAATAATTTTCTGCTGATCAGCTCCCAAGGCGACAAGTTTCGCGGCGATATTAAAAGTCTGCGGCGTTATCACTGGAGATTGAAAACTTTTTGTCGCCGCAACTAGACCAACAAGAAGAGAAGTAGCAATGTTTTCGTCAAGCAAAGACTTATTTAAATTTTCAAAAAGATTATATAAAATTTCCGCGCAGCAGACTGTTTTGTTGTCGACTAAATTAATTTCGCCGTATTGCGAATTTTTCGAATGGTAATCAATATTAATAATCGGAGTTTCATAAAAAAGCGCCGCATTTTTTTCATAAAGTGCGCCTAAATCTTCTAAGTTCAAACAATCTAAAATCACAATTACATCATAGCCAAAACTAGAAGATTGGGCTTCAACATATTCTGGTTTAAAAACACCATTTTTCGGCGTTACATAAATATTTAAGCGATTACCGTCCTTGTCAAAATCATAAGAGAGCTGGGAGACCGCGACTTGCGAGGTATCCAATGAGATAATAAAATTACGGGAAGCTTGCAAATCATTTTTAACTGCTGAAGACTTTGGCAAAAATGATAAAGTTGACAAAAAAGGACCAGGGGTTACCATATCAATTTCTTTGCCCATTCTTTCCAAAAAAAAACCAAAAGCAAGCAAAGAAGAAAGCGAATCTTCACTTGGATTTGCTCGCGTAACCAGCAAGATTTTTTTAGTCTTTTCGATAAGTTCTTTAGTTTGTTGATAATTTTCTGTCATTAATTAATCTATTATTTATTAACGGATTAACGAATTACGAATTATTTTCCCGATACATCGGAAATATAAAATCCGTTAATCCGCAATTCGTTAATCAAATAATAAATAATTTACATTTAAGCATCATAATATCATACCTATCTAAAAATTCCTTGTCAATAAATCTTTAAGATAATTTGTGTGGATAAGATTTTAGCCTGAAATTGCCAAAATTCCTCTTTCTGCTATGATTAAATATATGTCTATTATTCAAGCTGTTATCTTGGGAATTATTCAGGGAATAACTGAATTTTTGCCGATTTCTAGCTCTGGGCATTTAGTTTTAGCTGAAAAAGTTTTTGAAGGGTTTGGCAGATCCGATTTCGGTCTTGCTTTTGATATTTTTTTACATTTAGGCACTCTTTTGGCAATCATTATTTATTTTTGGCGCGATTGGCTAAAAATTTTAAAAGATTTGTTTCAAAAAAAGGGAATTTTTGGTTACATTATTTTAGCAACTGTCCCTGCGGCCATAGCTGGCGTATTTTTAGAAGATTTAATTGCTGGGTTTTTTCGAAATATTTTTTTTGTGGCGATATTTTTTATTATTACTGGTGGATTTTTTATTTTTTCGGAAAAAATTTACGCAAGGCGGCAATTTAAAAATTTAGAAAAGATTACCTGGGGCGACGCTCTATTTATTGGTGCGATTCAGATTTTTGCTCTTTTGCCAGGCATCTCTCGTTCAGGCAGCACAATCGCGGCGGGAATGCTGCGGGGTTTGCCTCGACAAGATGCGGCAAGATTTTCTTTTTTAATGGCAACTTTAATTATTTTTGGTTCAGGAATTTTCAGCGCGGTGAGTAATTTAAAAACTAGTGCGATAAATAATTTAATTTTAGAGTCAGTTTTTGGTTTTATTTTTGCCGTTGGTGCTGGTTATTTTTCAATTGCCTTTTTGATGAGATTTCTAGAAAAACGGAAGCTCTATGGATTTGCAGGGTATCTAATTATAATGGGAATTATTTTGTTAGGATGGCAAGTATTATTTTAATGAATCTTGCAACTGGCAGCTGGAATCTGGAATATAATTATGAAATTGGAAATTTGTAATAGAAAATGGAGATTAGAAATTAGTTACCATTTCCGATTTTCCAATTTCCATTACTATTTTCTATTTTTCCAAAAACTAATTTCAATTTTCTTAAATTCAATATTCTATTCTAGTTGCGAGATTCTAGCTACCAGATTCATGAATTTTTCAATTCTTTCAAAAAACCAAAAAGAGACTCAAAAAATCGCAAAGCTTTTGGCAAAAAACTTGCGCGGCGGCGAAATCTTTGGTTTAATCGGCGATTTAGGAAGCGGAAAGACAACTTTTGTCCAGGGCGTGGCGGCTGGCCTGGGTATTAAAGAAAAAATCAAAAGCCCAACCTTTGTGGTTTTGAAAAAATATAAAATCTCCAAACACAAGACTATTAAATATTTATATCACATTGATCTTTACCGTATCTCTGCATCTCTTGCAACTGTAAAAAATGTAGACAATCTAGGATTTGATTTAAATGAAATTGCGAAAAAAAATTCTGTTGTTTTTATTGAGTGGGCAGAAAAAATTGAGTCTCTTTTGCCAAAAAATTGGATAAAAATTGAATTTAAGTATATAAGCAAAAATAAGAGGGAAATAATTATTAGCAAACCCAAATGTCAAAGCTCAAATGTCAAATGAATACAAAATGCTTAAATGCCAAAACTTGATTTTTGACATTTGAAATTTGGGTTTGATTTGACATTTGGATTTTGGAATTTGACATTTATAAAATGAAACTTATCTGCGATTTCCATATTCACTCTAAATACTCCCGCGCCACCAGCCGCGATATGGATTTGGAGCATTTAGATTTATGGGCAAAAATTAAAGGGATTGATGTGATTGGCAGCGGCGATTTTACGCACCCGGCGTGGCTGCAAGATTTAAAAACAAAATTAGAGCCGCAGGAAAGCGGACTTTTTAAGCTGAAAAAGGGATTGAATGAAGATTTGCTAAAATCTTCTGTCCTGCCGCCGAAAATAAAAGAGACTTACTTTATTTTAACCACCGAGATTTCCTGCATTTACTCTAAAGCTGGCCGAGTGCGCAAAATTCATCTTTTAATTTTTGCACCTGACCTAAAAACAGTTGAAAAAATAAATGTTCAACTTTCTTGGATCGGAAATTTAAAATCTGATGGCCGGCCGATTTTAGGTCTTGATGCTAAAGAACTTGCAAAAATTGTCCTAACATCTAATCCAAATTGTCTGGTTGTGCCATGTCATATTTGGACGCCTTGGTTTTCTGTTTTTGGCTCAATGTCTGGTTTTGATTCAATTCAAGAATGTTTTGAAGAATACAGCAAATATATTTTTGCCGGGGAAACTGGACTCTCAAGCGACCCAGAAATGAACTGGCGGCTTTCTACACTTGATAAAATAAATTTAATTTCCAACTCTGATGCACATTCGCCAGCAAAAATAGGCCGCGAAGCAAATATTTTTGATTGCGAACTTTCTTACGAAGACATCATCAATTCTATTCGCAAAAAAAATCCAAAAAAATTTTTAGCAACAATTGAGTTTTTTCCCGAAGAAGGGAAATATCATTTTGATGGACATAGGCTTTGCGGCATTAGATGGTCGCCAAGCGAAACAATAAAAAACAAAGGAATTTGTCCAAAATGCAAAAAGCCGGTAACCGTGGGCGTAATGTCGCGGGTGGAAAAATTGGCTGACCGCCGCTTGCCAAAAAAACCGGCTGACTCGCCGGACTCTCTTCATTTAATTCCTCTTGAAGAAATTATTGCTGCTGTTTATGGTGTATCAGTTGGAACAAAAAAAACGCAGGAAGATTATCAAAATTTAGTTAAAAATTTGGGAACGGAATTTGAAATTTTGCAAGATTCGCCAATATCAGAAATTGAAAAATTTTCCTCAAAAGAAGTGGCTGACGGCGTTTCGCGCGTCCGTCAGGGCAAGGTTAAACTTTTGCCCGGCTTTGACGGAAAATACGGCAAAATTTTGATTTTTGAAAAAGTTCCAGAAGAAAAAAAACAGATGAAGTTGCTTTAAGTTTGAAAATTTGGTAAAATGTTATCGTGTAACATATAACTTATAACTTGTAACCCAAGAGATGGATCTTGAGTTATATGTTACAAGTTACAAGATTTATGAAGATTACCAAGGCCGTTATTCCTGTTGCCGGGCTTGGCACAAGATTTCTGCCGATTACCAAATCTATTCCTAAAGAAATGCTGCCGATTTTGGACAAGCCGACGGTTCAATATATTGTCGAAGAAGCAGTGAATTCTGGAATTAAAGACATTATTTTTGTTACTTTGCCGCAAAAAAAGGCAATTGAAAATTATTTTAAGCCTAATCCGGATTTAGAAAAACATCTTGAACAGACAGGTAAAATAGAACAGCTAAAAGAAATTCAAAATCTAAATACTCTTGCGAATTTCATTTTCATCAACCAAAGCGGACCTTATGGCAATGGCACTCCAGTTTTAAACGCAAAAAAAATTATTGGCAACGAACCTTTTGCCGTAATGTGGGGAGATGATGTTTTTATAAGTAAAAACTCCCCCTGTCTTTTGCAGCTGATTAAAGTTTTTGAAAAATTTGAAACTTCGGTTTTGTGCAGTGTTGATATCTCCGACGAAGAAACAAAAAAATACGGCGTAATTGAAGGAGAGAAAATCGAAGAGAATATTTTTAAAATTAAACAAATTGTCGAAAAGCCGGGACCAGATCAAACAAAATCGCGACTTGGCTCGGTTGGACGATATATTTTATCGCCAGAAATTTTTGAAATTCTAGAAAAAACGCCGCTAGGGAAAAACAATGAACTCTGGCTAGTGGATGCTATTGCCTCTTTGGGCAAAAAACAGCCGCTTTATACCTGCAAAGTCGACGCCAAATATTACGACCTTGGTTCTCCTGGCAAATGGCTGAAAGCGAATCTTGATTTCGCGAAAAAACGGGAAGATTTGAAAGAAGAAATACTTTTGAAAACCAAAATCCAAAATCCAAATGACAAATGAAATCCTAATTCCAAATATCAAATTAAAAATTGACATTAAGTCATTTGACATTCATTTGATATTTGACATTTGGGCTTTGACATTTTGATTCATAAATTCATGTCCAAAATAAAAAACAAAAAAATCTTTCTTGCCATTGGCTTAAGCCTAGCTTTAGTTCTCGTTCTCACTGGTCTTGGCTGCAAAAAACAACAAGACGCCCAAAAAACCCCAGCCAAAAAAATCACCATCAATTGGTGGCGGCTTTGGGACGCCTCGGATGTATTCTCTTCGGCAATTGAATCTTATGAAAAAGCTCATCCTAATGTAAAAATTGAATATAAGAAATTAACTTATCCAGAATACGAAAATGCAATTATTGAGTCTTTAGCTTCGGGCAAAGGCCCTGATATTTGGTCAATTCACAACACCTGGATTCTTAAACATCTAGACAAATTAGCTCCAGCGCCAAAAACTCTTTTAACCCCCCAGCAATATCAGGAAACTTTTGTTGATGTTGCCGCGGAGGATTTTATTATTACTGATCAAGTTTATGGGTTGCCTTTTTCCGTCGATACCTTGGCTTTGTATTACAACAAAGATCTTTTTAATACTGCGGCGATTGTCTCGCCGCCTGCAACTTGGGAGGAATTTAAAGAAGATGTTAAAAAATTAACCAAGACTGATGAAGCAGGCAATATCATCCAGGCTGGCGCTGCTTTGGGCACTGCCAAAAATGTTAATCGGGCAGTTGATGTTTTATATCTTCTAATGCTCCAAAATGGCACCCAAATGATATCTCAAGATAAAAAATCTGCTGTTTTTAACCAAAAAGTAAAAACAAAAGAGGGGGAAACTTTTATTCCCGGTCTCGATGCTTTAATTTTTTATACTGATTTTGCTAACCCTAAAAAAACCGTTTACGCCTGGAATCCAAATATGCCAAATTCCATTGATGCTTTTGTTGATGAAAAAACAGCAATGATCTTTAATTATTCCTACCAAGATGCTACTATTAAATCAAAGGCGCCAAAACTAAATTATGCTATTGCTTCTTGCCCGCAAATTGAAGCTGATCCTCAAAAAGCTGTCAACTTCGCCAATTACTGGGGAGAAGTTGTATCTTCTGCTTCGTCAAATCGCGATGTTGCTTGGGATTTTCTGTTGTATCTGGCAAAAAAAGAAAATATGGAAAATTATGCAAGACTGACAAAAAGACCGGCTTCTCGTCGTGATATTATTGAATCCCAGCTTGAAGATCCAGATTTAAAAATCTTTGCAAAACAAGCCTTGAGCGCCAAATCTTGGTATCAAAAAGACGCCGCAGCCATTGAATCAATTTTTTCCGAGACAATCGAAAGTGTCGTTTTGGGCGAGACAACTGCCGAAGACGCGCTGAATAAAGCGGTAGTTCAGATGTCGGCGCTAATGAGATAAAATTAAGATGTATTGTGTATTAAGTATTATGTATTATGGGAGAAAAAATAAAAAACTGAAAAATCAACCCCATAATACGTAATACAAAATACTTAATACGAATACATGTCTATTCCTTTTGCAAAAGTAAGTATTCTCTGGCTAATTCTTTTTTTTGCCATTTCAGTTTTTTTAGTCTCAAATCAAGTTCAGGCTCAGACAGACTGTGTGGCAAAGGGAGCAACAACCGAGCGAGGACTTTTAACCACAGGACTTTCAAATGAATGCGTGGGTTGCGGGGATTGTTCACAATGTGATATACTAATGGTAGTTAAAAATATTGTTCAATTTATTCTAAAAATCGCTGGTCTTTTGGCTATTTTAGCGATTATTTTAGGCGGATTTTTGTATGTTACTTCTGGCGGCAGTGAAGAACGGGCGCAAGCGGCAAAAGGAGCAATTACTGCCGCAATTGTCGGCTTTATCATTGTTTTAGTTGCTTGGGTTTTGGTAAATTTTATTATTCAAATTTTAACCGGCGGCTCGCAAAATATTTTTGACGCCGCTTGGTATTCGCCAAAGTGCCAGTAAGAATAAGCCGTAAAATTTATTATTGATTTAGGAATTATAAAATTTAAAAGTAAAAAATGAATAAAAAAAAATTACAAAAAAATTTTACTAAAAAATTTTCCTTGTTTTTCTTAGTATTTTTTATAATCCCTACATTCTCTTTTTCAATAAAAAATGCTTTTGCCCAAGATTACAATTTATATTTTGAATGCAAATGCCCTGCGGCTCCGGAAAAGAATATAAGTATGAATTTTTCGCAAAAAGATTTTGCAGATTGGGGGACTAATGTAGCCGGATTCGCACAATTTAAATGTCTTGGACAATGCGGCTCTCCTTCTTACGAAGTCGAAACCCTTGAACTAATTCCTATTGATAAATCAGAAGAAACAACGTCTTTGTGCACAAAAACTATAAAATGCCCGGAGGGATATAGTTGTACACAGGTAGAGGGCGCAGCTGCTGGCAGATGTATTAAAGAAGGGAAAGAAAAAGGATGTACATCGCAAGCCGAATGCGGGGAAGGCTGGATATGCTTTAATAATGTATGTGTCCCTGGGAAAAAACCCGACGAACTTGGCGACGCATGCAGCGATGATGCAGTTTGCGAAAAAACTGTTGGAAAAGGATCGGTGTGTGATAAAATAAGTCCCGGAGCAAAAACTGTCCTAGGAGGCAGATGCACAAAATTGCCAAAAGGTGAAACAACCAATATTGAATGTGAAGTTGATTCAGACTGTGTTAAAGCCTTTAATAATGCTGGTGCCTCTTGTGAAGGGGTAAAAAGAGAAAGAGACGGCACTCTGCTAGAAAAAGGCCGTTGTACAAACGGTACAGAAATTTCCCAATTAGATGGTTATTATCAACCTGCAGGAACCGCGGAGCTTGAAAATCCCCTTGGCGATATCGATTTGCTGAATTTAGTTGGCAAAAGAATCATTCCCGGACTTTTGGGAGTCATCGGCGCAGTGGCAGTGGTGGCGATTGTTTGGGGAGGGTTTACCTATGTTATTTCTCGGGGCAATGAAGAAATGACGAAAGAAGCTAGAGCAATAATTACTTATGCTATTATTGGCTTGCTTTTAGCGATAATCTCTTGGATTATCATTAATACTGTTGTTGTAATATTAATGGGAGAATAAAATAAGAAGCTGGAAGCCTGAACTGACCAGTTGAGACATCTATTTATAAAAATTATCTTGACTTACGGAATACATTTTTATGTCATTCCGACCCCGAGCTTGTCGAGGGGGAGGAATCTCTCGCGAATGCGAGATTCCCACATTCGTGGGAGATTCTTCGTCCCCCGATGGACATCGGGGTCCTCAGAATGACACAATGAGTAAGTTTCGTAATCACAGAAATTAAATTACCTAATCAAAATGCTAAATTTATCTAGAATTTTAATTGTTATCTTGTTATCTTGTTTTCTTATTAGTTTGTTTTTAGGGGCGGTGAATTTCTCTTTTGCCCAGCAACCCCTGCCCACAGAAACATCAAAGACAGATGACACGAATACAAAAGAAGATGCTGTCACTTCCACAGGCAGATTTGGCCTAGAGGCAGTAGAAGGTACGCCGAAAGGAGCTTTAGTTGATGTGTTTATTAAAATCGCAAATTGGATAATGGGAATTATTGGTGTTGTTTTAGTAGCAATGCTAATTTACGGCGGAATTATGTATATGTTTGCCGGCGTTTCAGCAGGAAAAGAAAAAACTGTAAGCCAAGGCAAACAAATTATCACTTATGCCATTATCGGCATTGTTATTATTTTTGCCGCTTATATTATTGCTAGATTTGTTATTCAGGCAGTTGGGTAAATTTTAAAAAATTGGAATGAGGCTGTCCAAAAACTGTCATTCTGAGGACGGCTAAAGCCGTCAGTTAAGAGATCCTTCGTCTCGCTCAGGATGAGCACGATGCAATATCAGGAGGACCACGATATTGCATCGGGGTCAATTGGGAGATTTTTCTCTCGATGAACATTGGGCCCAGGATGACAAAATTGAGTTTTCAGACAACCTGCACGCCAATAATCTTTATGAAAAATAAAAAATCCATTTTCTTTCTTTTTGCCCTTTTTGTTATTTTGTTATTTTGTTATTTTGTTATTTTGCCAAATGTTTTAGCTCAATACGGCTTGGAAAAAGCCGAGGGAATTACAGGAATTGCTAAAGGCACAATTCCAGAATATGTCGGCGGAATTATCAACGCGGTGGTTGGAATTTTAGGTGTAATTTTAGTGGTTTTGATTATTTACGGCGGGGTAATGTATATGACTTCAGCTGGATCAGAAGAAAAAACCAAATCCGCAAGAAATATTTTGACCTATGCGATTATTGGCGTGGTTATTGTTTTTGCTTCTTATATTATTTCAAAGTTTGTTTTAAGCGCTTTAACTGAAATATCCAAGTGAATGGCAAGCCTCGCAAAATTCAACAGCAGAAGGGACATCAGCGTCGTCTGCTGACTGACAATGAAAGTCGATGAAAGTCTATTACCATAAATTTGGAATTATTCTAAAACAACTCTATGAAAAATAAATTTTTTGTCGCCTTTTTTTCAATTGTTATTTTGTTATTTTGTTATTTTGTTATTCCTGCCCTGAGCGGAGTCGAAGGGTTGCCCCATGCCTCTGCTCAAGATTTCGGCCTTGAAGAAACAGTCAAGGAAACCCCAATTGCCAAAAGCTCGCCAGCAGAATTTGTTGGAACAATTATCAAATATGTTCTTGGAATTTTAGGCGTAATTTTAGTGGCTTTGATTATTTATGGCGGAATAGTTTATGCCACTTCAGCAGGTAATGAAGAACGGACAAAAACAGGGAGAAATATTTTGACTTATGCGATTATTGGCATAGCAATTTGCGCTTTAGCTTTTGTTGTAACTGATTACGCTTTGCGAGCTTTATTTGTTGGCGAGAGTAGAGAAGGCGCTCCAACATCACAAAACCCTCATGAACCGTACGGCTATGATTACAAAACCGCTTATGGCAGTGCTGGCTGCGGCAGGCAAGATGCGGGCTGTTGGTATGATCTTAACTGCTGTACAGGTTATGAATGTGATACTTCTAGGGGTACAGCTGACCCGACTGATAACATTCCCACTGGCTGGTGCGTCCGGCAAAAATAAAACAAAACTACTTTTTTTGGAAGATTAAAATTCTAGAAATAATAAAATTCTTGCAATCTTAATAATTTTTTGCTATAATTAAATCGTGTAACGTGTAACCTATAACTTGTAACTCAAGAAGTAAACCTTGGGTTATATGTTTCAAGTTACAAGTTATAAGATTTTAAAGGAAGGGGGTGAAAAATAATGAAGATTTTATTAGTTATATTGACAATTTTTACACTCACTATGTTTGTTGTCCCGTATTTTGCTTTAGCTCAAAATACGGGCGAACCAAATATTCGCGAGCAATTTGAAGTAACACGCGACGTGGCGGGCGGAACAACAGATCCTTTGGAAGTGGTAATTGGCCGGATTATTAAATGGGTAATGGGATTAATCGGCGTTATTTTAGTTGCCTTATTTGTTTATGGCGGTGTGGTTTATGCTACATCAGCAGGCAATGAGGATCGCATTGAAACCGGCAAAAAAGTAATGATGTATGCAATTATCGGCATTGCCATTATTGCCTTAGCTTTTGTTTTGACCGACTACATCATTAAAGCTCTATTTCCAGAAACGCCTACTGGAGTATAGTCTTCTTAGAAATAAAACAAATACAAAACAGGCGATGGTGCATTTCGCCTGTTTTTTTATTTAAATCCAAATGTTAAAGCTCCCGCCCGACTTCGCCTTTGACCTAAATTAGTTGATTCTGACTTTTTATTAAAACCAAATATTTATTTCTTTCAAAACTTCAATGGGCGAAGTCAAAGGCGGGTGGGCAAATATCAAATGAATGCCAAATACTAAAATAACATTGAAAATGTCATTCCGAGGGCGGAGCCCGAGGGATCCCTCACGAATGTGAGAAATTTCTCAGACAAGCTGAGAGATCCTTCGTCTC
>JBFLZX010000030.1:0-17248 GCA_040756075.1 Patescibacteria group bacterium
GGGGATCGCTCGGAATGACGCCGAAAGACAAGCTTTGGAGAATTAACTCAATTCAAGAAATTTTCTAAAATCTCTAGCCCAAGCTTGTTTTGTAGACAAGACAAATTTATTTCAAAATAGGATTTTGATAAAAAAATAAAAAAATAATGTTGTCTACAAATACGACTCGAGCCGGTTTTGTAGACAAATAAAAAATGGCACAAATTTATGCCATCTTTAGAAAATCTATCCTTTGCGGGGATTGCTTCCGTTTAAGCAATTATTGCATAGTCGGATCAAACTTTCCCCCGATTGTTAAAAGCTTATACCCATCAACATCTCTAAAAAATCTTTGATAATTATTATAGCCAGGCTCTTCTGTAATATTTCTTCCAAATATATAAGCAGGTAGAAGTTTTATCCCCAACAATTGATAAAATCTTCTTCCTTCTTCACTATTATAATCGAATTCTCTTACAATAAGTTTAGGAAATGCTTTTTTAAATTTATCAATTATTCTTTGAGGAAAACAATCTTTACATCTTTTATCATTTATTACAATTAAACGCACTTCTTGCAGTTCTGGAATATTTTTACAACCTTCCGGTTTTTCTTTAAATTTATGGCAAAGTCTTTTTAAAAATTCATCAGTTTGTAATCCTGTTTCTGCATCCTTTTGGCCATTTACAAAAAGCGTTGGGCTATGTTTTACATCTCTTTTTTCAGATCTTGCAAGTGAATCAAGATAAAATTTCTCTCCCTCGCTCCCTTCGTAACAAGTTCTTATTTCTGCAATATCTAATCCAAATTCACTGGCGCAATCTTCCCAATTGTAAGGAAAATTTTTATAATCCTTATTCATACAAAGAATAAATTTCAGATATTTATCAAAACTATATTTTCTCGCACATAATTGAATAATAGCTCCTTTTTTCCCCTCTTCTCTATATTTTTTTTCTCTATCATCAATAAAATCCAATCTAAAATCAACATAATCCCCAAGTTTCTCTAATGCTAGAATAAGATTGCTCTCCGTAACAATTCCGAATGGGCATTTCCCAACAACAAATAATTCAATAGACAATCTTTCTTTCTTTTGGTGCCTTATCCTCGCCGTTCTGACTGCCAACACAAATCACACCGTGATTTTCTCTTTTTGGTAATTTTTGTATTCGACCATAAGACATTCCCCAAGCAAAAGAAGAAGAAATTTCAGTAGAAGTCCAGGCGCTGCCTGTTCCGCCTTCTCCTGATACTTTAAAAAGATTATCTAAAGGATAATTTGGATGATTATCTACAATTATTCTTTGTAATTCTTCTTTTGTTGGCAATCGCCAGCTTAAATTTCCCGCAACTCTTACTGAAGTCTGCCAACCTGAAGCCACCTCTTTTAAATTTTGGCAATGCAAAATTGCTTCATTCCAAGACCGCCAAACTGGTAATCTCTTTGTCCAGACAAGACCTGTTTTTGTGTCTTTAATCAATCCATTGCCCAAATCACGAAAACGCGGCCCAGTATAAGAAGATTGAGATTTGGCAACCTTAACAGGATCAACGACTTTGACACAACGCGTCATTCCTCTGCCATTTCTTCCATCTTTATGAATTTCACCAAGTTCAGCATCGCCCGGCCCAATAATTCTGACCATTCCAGAAGAAAAAATTTCCGATGTCCAATGATAAGTGCATTGATAACCTATTCGTTCAAAGACACTGGGCAACATACAACGAGAACTTGCATCATCAAGAATATTCTGAAATTCTAGAGGAGTCGGGAGCCTCCAGTTTTTCTTGCCGCCAGCATCTGCAGCGTCTTGGCAATATTCCACGGCTTCATCCCAATTCATATTTCCCGATGCTTCTTTTTCCCACATTAAGCCTGAATAATTATCGGTAATTGTTCCATCGCCATTATCAACAAAGCGCGGGCTCTCTCTTTTACCACTTTCCTGAACAATAGCTTGAACGACGACTTTTGGTTTCGAGGCTTCATTTTCTTTCTTTTTTGAAGAACATCCAAATAAGACAAAAGAGATTGCAGAAACACAACCAAACAGATAAATTTTTTTCTTCCTCTCCATACAAACCTCCTAAGTTTTACTAAAAGACCGTAATCTATTTATATCAAACAAAAAAATCTCTGTCAAAAATAACAGAGAACTTAATATCGTTTAATTTGAAATTCCCCTTCTGGTTCTTCTCGCCAATCTAGCTGTGGCTCTGCTGGTGGTTTTACAGTTTTTCTTTTCTTTTTATGAATCTTAATTCTTGGCTTAGGTGTAAATTGCGGTTCTGCACTTGCCGCTTCTTCTATACTTTTCGCTTCTCTAATTTCGTAAAATTCTTCTCCTTTTTTAAGTTCGGTAAATTCGAATAATTCTAAAAAACCTGATGTCAAATCTCCATCTTCAACAAAATCTTGAGTTAAAACTTCTTGTGTTTCAATAACATCGGTTGTAATTCCAGTTGGTGCTAAAATTTCATCTTCGGTTGCTACTCTTTGATAATCATTTTCTATTGCTAAATTAACCGCAAAGGCAAAAACAACTAAAGCCGCAAAAATTCCTAAAACAAAAGCAAGAGTCTTTTTCTTAATCTTTCTGTCATAAAAAGGTATTTTTGGTTTTGGACTCAACACTAACGGCGGCAGTTCGAAATCTGGAAATTTTGCGCTTGCTATTACTCCTATTTCTCTTTCGTCTTTCTCCTTTTTTTCTGGAATGGCCAAAAAAGCTCTTTTAAATTCTTCTGCTGTAGCGTAGCGCTGGCTAACGTCTCGACTTAAAGCATGCTGAAAAAATATTTCTATTTCTCTATTCAAATCCGGCCGCAATTCTAATATTGATCTAAATTTACCTTGTAAGTGCATTGCTAAAATACCATAAGGATTGTCGCCAACATACGGCGGTCTTCCTGAAAGACATTCATAAAGGACACAGGCCAAAGCATAAAGATCTGCTCGACCATCAAGAGATTGACCATTAATTTGCTCTGGCGAAATATATTCGGCAGTGCCAACCACCATTCCAAGATTTGTTTGGGTTTTGCCGCCGATAATCTTGGCAATACCGAAATCCAAAACCACTATTACTTCCTGACCATCTTTTTCTGTTAAAAAAACATTTTCTGGCTTCATGTCGCAATGAATTACCTTGCTGGCATGAGCATGGCTTAACGCCGAACAAACTGATTCAGCAATCTGTTTTGTTCGCGCCAAAGAAAGAGTTTTTTTCTCCTCAATTTCGTCGCGCAAGGTTCTCCCAACCAAATATTCCATTACTAAATACAAAACACCAGATGGCGTCTGACCAAAATCAATAACCCTAATAATATTGGGATGATCAAGTCTTGCTGCTGCCTGCGCCTCTTTCAAAAACCTTCGTACAGTCATCTGATCATAATAAAATTCCTTTCGTAAAAGTTTCACTGCCACTCTTCTTTCAAGAGGTATCTGTTCTGCCTCACAAATTAAACCCATTCCTCCTTTACCAACGACTCTGATAATTCTAATTTTTGAATCAATAATTTTCCCTGCCCAGTTTTCTTCTTCTTCTGTTATTTTTATCAAAAGAGCGCCGCATCTCGGACATAATTTTATATCTAAATCCGGTGTTATAAAATCGCATTTCGGACATACATTTTGAAAGGTGGACATTGCCCCTCCTTTAAAAATTAGAGAGCATTTCATTTTAACTTATAAAAAATATATTGTCAAATTTTTTTCGATTTTTTTTACACTCCTTGGATTTTGCCATCACTAAAATTCATAGCGTAAACCTGTTTTTGTAGACAAATAAAAAATGATCCCTTTTGAATTATTCGGGATCTTCTTAAAACAACATAAGATTTTAAAAAGAAATGGAAAATATTCCTCTGCCAAAATCTACTGGTGCTGGCGCAAAACTAACGACCGGCAAATTTGCTTGTTCGTCGCGAGAATCTAAATACCATAAAATCACACTAACCACTGCTGTTGCGCCTGCCAAGCCATAAAAAACATAAGAAGCCATCTGTTCTCTTTTTGCGCTGTTAAAATCAGAATGATATCTCTTCCAGTCGTTAGCTGTTGCAAGTGGACGATTATTTATTTTTCCTGCTCGATTTACAGCATCTAAGTTAAGACCCAAAGCAAGACCAAAAAATGAGACAGTACTAACAGTGCTTACCCATTTCCAAGTGCGATAAGGCGAAGAGGGAATTCTTGGTTTTTCTGTTACAATTCTAACTGCCGATTCTTCTCTCTCTTCTTCTCTTTCATTTTTTATTTTTTCGGCAATCTTCTTTTCTAATTCTTTTATTTTTGCCGCAATTTGTTCACGTTCATTATTAGGAGCAGTTTTTAAATATTCTTGGTAAAACCCCAGTGCTTTGCCAATCTCTCCGCATTTTTCCCAAGCAAATGCGGCGTTAAAAACCGCCTCGGGTTTTGAAAAAGCTCTTAATGCTTTCTCAAATTCTTCTGCTGCTTGGCAAAACTCTCCTTTTCCAAATAACTTTGCTCCATTTTCATTGTGCTGACGAGACAATTCTAGGTTTTCATTTTGTCCACTTTCTTGGGCAAATAATTTCTCTTCTTCAAAAACCCCAAAACCAAACCGAAGAAAAAAAACAAAAAATAAAAATTGGATTTTCCTCATCTTACACCTCCTCGAAAATAAGGTTCGAATCTGTTTTCTATCTTAGCTTATAAAAAAACTCTTGTCAAATTTAAAATTTAAGGTAAAATAAGGACAAATGCCGAAAGAAAAAGGTAGAAATATCTTTAATTTTCTGGAGGGCAAAAAGGAAATTCTAGAAAAGCTTAAAAAATTGAAAAAGATAGAAATCAGCGGCCTTACAGATTCTTCACTTGCCTTCCAGATCTCTGGGCTGGTATGTGATACCCTCTTCGCGAAAAAACAGCCTGTTTTTGTATTGCTGAAAAATAAAGAAGAAGCAAAAAAAATATGCCGGCAACTAAAATTCTGGAATCAACTAGCCAACCAAAAAAATTTTCCTCTAAACTGCGGTGCAACGCCTCAAAGTCTTTATCATCTAATTTTTAGCCACCTCAATGTTTATATCTTCTCTTTCGAATCGTTTTTTACTCCCCTTCCCTCGCCTTTTCAATTTAAGAATTCTATTTTAAACCTTGAACAAAAACAAAATATTGACAAAGAACAAATCATCCAAAAACTTTTAGATCTAGGTTTTGAAGAAGAAAAGAAGACATTTTTACCCGGCAATTTTTCCCGCCGCGGCGGAATTTTGGATACTTTTTCGCCACAAAATTTATTTCCCTATCGCTTTGAATTTTACGGTGAGCAAATTGAAGAAATTTATTTTTTTGATCCGAAAACAAATAAAAAAATCAAGAACCCCGCAACAGCCCAAATTATTCCAACAAAATTAGCTGGCGGAAAAAATAATCTGCTAGATTATTTTGGCCTATTTAATAATCAATTTTTTAACAATAAAACATTAACTCCATTGGTAATTTTTGAAGACTTTAATGGCATCTTGGATTTTAAAACCCATCAAAAGTTCCAAAATACCATCCGCAACTTTCTTCAGATAAAAATAACTTCTTTTCCTGGTCCAAAAACAGATTTCTCTTTCTCTTACCAATCCCCTGTTTCTTACCAGCGAAATTTTCCTTATTTTAAAAAAGATATCGCAGACTATCAGAAAAAAGATTGGCAGATTTTTATTTTAACTTCCCGCAAGCCAGAGTTAGAAAATTTATTCCTCAACAAAAATAATATCTCTTTTTTCAACCAATTTCTCGACCAAAAAAATGTCGTATCTTGTAGCGATAGCAAGAAGACAGAATCAAAGGATTTTCAAAATACAATAAATATAATAAAAAATACAATAACAATAAGTAGTTTTCAAAATCCAATAAATTATTTTTCCAATCCAGTAACTGGTTTCCAAAATACAAAAACTAAGCTTTTATTTTTAACAGATTTTGAAATCTTCGGCAAACAAATTAAACTAAAACCGCCAAAAAAAATTGACACCGCTTTTATTTCGCAGCTAAAAGCCGGCGATTATATTGTCCATATTGATCATGGCATTGGAAAATTTGTCGGCATGGCTAAAAGAAAAATCGAAGAGATAGAGCGGGAATTTTTTATTTTAGAATATGCTGATAAAGACAAACTTTATTTGCCGTGTGATTGCGCTGACAAAATTGCTAAATATATCGGCAAAACCCATCCGCCGATTTATCGCCTCCATGGCGTATTATGGAACGCAGTTAAGCAAAGAGTTAAAAAAGACACAGAAAAATTAGCCCGGGAATTATTATCTCTTTATGCCAAACGGGAAATTTCTTCTGGCTTTGTCTTTTCTCGCGACACTCTCGCCCAAAAGGAACTGGAAGATTCTTTTGAATATGAAGAAACAGAAGACCAGTTAAGAGTATTAAATGAAATTAAAAAAGATATGGAAGGAAATCAAAAATCTTCCGTAGAAAAATTGCTATCGCCTTTTTTCTACGGAAACGAGAATTTAGGAAATCTGTCGCGAAATCTTATTAAAAAACCTATGGATCGGCTGATTTGCGGCGATGTCGGTTTTGGCAAAACAGAATTGGCTCTGCGTACGGCCTTCAAAGCAACGCAAGATAAAAAACAGGTTGCCTTGCTTTGTCCAACTACTATTTTAGCCCAGCAACATTTTAACACTTTTAAATCAAGACTTAGAAAATTTCCGACAGAAATTGCCGTCCTTTCTCGATTTAAAACATTGCGGCAACAAAAAGAAACTATTGAAAAACTAGCCCAGGGTCAAATTGATATCATTATTGGCACACATCGACTTTTATCTTCTGATGTAAAATTTTACGACTTGGGACTTTTAATTTTAGATGAAGAACAGCGTTTTGGCGTTAAACAAAAAGAAAAAATTAAAAAAATGCGGGAAAATATCGATGTTTTGACTCTTTCTGCCACTCCCATTCCGCGCACTTTACATCTTTCTTTGTCTGGTTTGCGTGATATTTCTACTTTAACAATGCCGCTTCCCGGCCGCCTGCCTGTCGAAACATTTATTTTACCCTACGAAGATAAAATAATTTGTCAGGCAATAAAACAGGAAATTAAACGCCGCGGCCAAGTATATTTTTTACATAACCGCGTTCAAACAATTGAAATAATGGTGCAAAAACTAAAAAAGCTTTTGCCCCGCGTCAAATTTGCTATCGCCCACGGCCAAATGAAAGAAACAAAATTAGCAAAAATAATGTCTGACTTCTATCATCAGAAGTTTGATGTTTTAATTTGCTCATCAATTATTGAAAATGGCCTTGATCTGCCAAATGTAAACACCTTGATTGTAGACAATGCTACTCGCTTCGGGCTGGCAGATTTGTACCAATTGCGCGGCCGCATCGGCAGAAGCACAAAAAAAGCCTATGCTTATTTTTTCTACCCCGCACCATTAAACTACTACCAAGAAAAAAAAGAGACAAAAACGTACAAAAAAGCAAAAAACAAAGATCTTAATTATAAGAGTAATTTATGGTACGGGGCAGGCCACTCACAAAATCTAAAAGAACGAGCAAAAAAAAGATTACAGGCTCTTTTAGAAGCTAAAGAGCTGGGATCAGGCTTTCAAATTGCCCAAAGAGATTTGGAGATTCGCGGAGCAGGAAATATTGTAGGCAAAGAACAGTCAGGAAATATGAAAGCCGTTGGCTTATCCTTATTTTGCCGTCTTTTAGCGCAAGCAGTAGAAGAAATTAAAACAGGGAAAAAATTTAAAGAAGAATTTGATGTTACTGTCGATCTGCCTCTCGCTGCTTACATTCCAAAAGATTTTATATCTTCAGAAAAAGAACGCTTGCTTTTGTATCAAAAAATGGCGAATGTTTACGAAATTAAAGAATTAAAAAAATTTGAAGAAAAAATTATTTCAAAAAATAAAATGTTGTCATTTTCCCACGGTCGTTATAAAATGACAACGAAGCTGCCGCAAGAATTCTTAAATCTTTTTGAAATTTCAGAAATAAAAATTTTAGCCAGAAAGGCTAAAATTATAAGCATTGATACGCAAATTATCACTCCGTTTGGAAGCAAAAATTTTCGACGCCTTATTTTAAAATCAAAAAATAGAATTTCTCCCCTTGCAGCGATCCGGCTTTTACAGAAAAACAAAAATTTCCAAATTTCTGATTTTGAAATAAAAATTAAATTGGAAGATTTAGGTGCGCCCCAGCACCAAACGAAGTTTTGGTATGAGGGTAAAAATTGGCTTGAGAATTTAAAGGAATGTTTAAAGATATTAATTACAAATGATTACTAATAATAAATCCCACACCTTTCATCCCGATCTACCCCGATGGATCGGGGTGAATCGGGACGAAAGGCTCTAATTTTTTATCCCCAAAACAAGAGAGGCTGTCTAAAAACTGATTGAAGTGACAAATTGAATGAAGTGAAATTTGTTTTGGCTAATATATAACGAAATTCGCTTCACTCATTTCGTCAATCCATCTAAAAGTTAAATTCTTAGACAGCCTCAAGAGCGGTGGGGTATTTTAAAAGGTGTGGGATAAAATTTTAAATACTAATCCACATCTAAATTTGCTTGATTTAATGTTTTTTGATAAGGTGAAAAAAATCCCTCTCTAACTCTCTCCCTCGACAAGCTCGGAACAAGCTCTTTTGTAAAGGGAAAAAACTTATAAAAAAATGCAAAACGATTTAAAATTTTGGAATACCATAAATTTAGTTGGCGAAATCGGACCAGTAAAGTTTAAAAAACTAATTGATTTTTTTCCGAATATGGAAACTGCCTGGCGCGCTTCTGCCTTTGAACTTAAACAAATTGGATTTTCCGAAAAAGATATTGCGAATTTTTTGACTAAGCGTAAAGAAATTAATCCCGATCTAGAATTTGAAAAATTATTAAAAGAAAAAATTGCCTTGATAACAATCAAAGATAAAAATTATCCAAAATTGCTCGCAAAAATTTATAACCCGCCGGCTCTTCTATACATCAAAGGTAAAATTACAGATGACAACAAGCCAAAAATTGCTGTTGTTGGAACAAGAAAAATATCGCCGTACGGCAAGCAAATAACTCAAGAATTGACCTATGATTTGGCAAAAACTGGAATAACAATTATTTCAGGACTAGCTTTAGGAGTCGACGCCCAAGCTCACGAATCAGCTTTGGCCGCCGGACAAAAAACCTATGCCATTTTAGGCTCGGCTGTTGACGAAAAAAATATTTATCCTCGCAATAATCTTTTTTTAGCCCACAAAATTTTGGAATCTGGCGGCGCGATTATTTCGGAATACCCAATTGGTACGCCAGGACTCCCACAAAATTTTCCCCAACGAAATCGTATTATCTCTGGACTTGCTTATGGCGTTTTAGTTACCGAATGTCCGGAAAATTCCGGCGCAATGATTACCACTCAATTTGCTCTTGAGCAAAACCGCGAAGTCTTTGCTTGCCCTGGTTCAATTTATTTCGAAAACTCCAAAGGAACAAACTATCTCATCCAACAAGGAGCAAAATTAGTAATGCAAGCCCAAGATATTATTGAAGAATTAAATTTCAATCTTATCCTGCCAGAAAAACAAAAACCAAAGGCTGAAAATGAAGAAGAAAGAAAAATTTTAGAAATTTTATCCAAAGAGCCAATTTCTCTAGATTTAATTGTCCAAAAAACCAAACTGCCGCCATCAAAATTGCTTTCCTCCTTGACAAAAATGGAATTATCCTCTAAGGTCAAAAACATTGGCGGCATGAACTACATTAAAAGTTCATAGTCAATAGTTCGTAGTTCGTAGATAAATTACCATGAACAATGAACCATGAACAATGAACTACTAAACTAACATGCAACTAGTTATCGTTGAATCACCAACCAAAGCAAAAACCATTTCTCGATTTTTATCGAAAGATTTTAAAGTTGTTTCATCATACGGCCATGTTAGAGATTTGCCAAAAGCAGAATTTGGCGTAGATGTGGATCATAATTTTGAGCCAAAATATGTTACCCCCAAAAATGCGAAAAAGCGTGTCAGTGAACTTAAAAAAGAGGCTAAAAAAACAAAAGAGGTAATCTTGGCCACAGATGAAGATCGAGAAGGAGAAGCAATTTCCTGGCACCTTGCTTTTGTTTTGAATTTAGATAAAGAAAAAATTAAAAGAATAGTCTTTCATGAAATCACTAAATCGGCGATTTTGGAGGCACTTCGAAATCCTCGAAAAATTGACATAAATTTAGTTAATGCCCAGCAGGCAAGAAGAATTTTAGATCGAATTGTCGGCTATAAACTTTCTCCTTTTTTATGGAAAAAAATCCGCTATGGTCTCTCGGCAGGTCGCGTGCAATCACCAGCCTTGAGACTTATCTGCGAACGAGAAAAAGAAATTGAAGAATTTAAACCGCAGGAATTTTGGACAATAGAAGCCAAACTCACAAAAAGAATTAAGAATCAAGAATTAAGAATTAAGAATACATTTATCGCAAAATTAGTTAAAAAAGATGATAAGCCTTTAAATAAATTTGCAATTAAAACAAAAAATGAGGCCAAAAAAATTCTAAAAGATTTGGAAAATGCCCAATATAAAGTCATTGACATTAAAAAAAGAAAAGTTTCGCGAATCCCTCCGCCGCCTTTTATTACTTCAACTCTACAACAAGAAGCAGCAAAAAAATTTGGTTTTTCAGCAAAAAAAACAATGATGCTTGCTCAACAGCTTTATGAAGGAATAGAGATAGAAAAAGAGAGCACAGGTCTAATTACCTATATGCGCACTGATTCAACAAATTTAGCCCAAGCAGCTCTTTTGGAATGTAAAAAAGTTATTGAACAAAAATTTGGTTCAAAGTATACACTTGCTGTTCCTCGGATTTATAAAACTAAATCCAGACTTGCCCAAGAAGCTCATGAAGCTATCAGGCCCACTTCATTGTTTCGTTTTCCTGATCAAATTAAACCCTACCTCACTTCTGATCAATCTAAACTTTATGATTTAATTTGGAAAAGAACTGTTGCCTGTCAAATAAAAGAAGCAGAATTAGAAAATACAACATATGATATTCAAGCAAAAAATTATCTTTTCAGAAGCACCGGCTCAATAATTATATTTGACGGTTTTACTAAAGTTTATACAGAAACCAGCGATAACGGCAGTTCATATTTTAAAGAAACTATCTTGCCTTTGCTTTCTAAAAACGAGATATTAGAATTAATAAAACTTATTCCCTCGCAGCATTTTACCGAACCGCCAGCACGTTTTTCTGAGGCTACTTTAATCAAAGCTTTAGAAGAATACGGCATTGGCAGGCCTTCTACTTATGCTCCAATTATGAGCACTATTTTAGAACGAGGTTACGTGGAAAAAATTGATCGCAGACTTAAACCAACAGAAATCGGAAATCTTGTAAATAGTTTATTAGTTACCCATTTTCCTCAAATTGTTGATTTTCATTTTACAGCAAAAATGGAAGATGATTTAGATAAAATTGCCCAAGCAAAAATAATCTGGCACAATGTTTTATCAGAATTTTACTTCCCATTTGAAAAATTACTTTCTCAAAAAGAAAAGGAGGTAAAAAAATATGAGGAAAAAACAACAAAAAAATGTCCTAAATGCGGAAAACCAATTATCATAAAATTTGGCCGTTTTGGAAAATTCTATTCTTGTTCGAATTTTCCAGAATGCAAATATACCGAACCTTTAGAAAAGTCTGAAAAACCAAAATTGCTCAAAGAAAAATGCCCTCAATGCGGTGCATCTCTTCTAATAAAATCCGGCCGCTTTGGTAAATTTGTTGCTTGTTCAAAATATCCAGAATGTAAATTTACCAAAGAGCTAAGTTTAGGTATTAAATGTCCAAAATGTCACCCTGCGGGTGATCACTCGAAGAGCGATAAAAAGGGAGAAATTGTAGAAAAAAGAACAAAAACTGGCAGAATTTTTTATTCCTGCACAAATTATCCAAAATGTGACTATGCAATCTGGCAAAAACCAACAGGAAAACTATGTCCAATATGTAAAAATCTTTTAGTCTACGGAAAAAATGGAACAATAGAATGTCTAAACAAAAAATGCGAGTATAAATCCGAAAATATAAAATGAAAAATTCCGATGAATCGGAATTTTTTGTATTGAACAAAAGAATTGTTCATTAGTTGCCGCAAAGAAATTAACCCTTGACAAAAATAGAAATATTCCTAATATTAAAAATGGGTGGGGATTTTACCATTCTAACTTCTTTCTCATTCTTACTTAATTTATTTCCCACTTCTTCTAATTCTCCCATCTCTCACTTCTCTATATTTTTATGTTAACAATTTCTCATCTTCTTGAAAAAGTTAAAAAAATTTCTCCAAGTTGCGATTTAAAAAAAATTGAAAAGGCATATAATTTTGCAAAAAAATACCATAAAGGACAGCTGCGCAAGACCGGTGAACCTTATATTCAACATCCACTTGAAGTAGCTTTTAGTTTAGCAAATTTTAAATTCAATGCTGAAACTTATGTTGCTGCTATTTTGCATGACGCTCTAGAAGACACCAAAATAAGCATTGATGAAATTAAACAGAATTTTGGTGAAGAAACGGCAAAACTAGTTTTAGGTGTTACAAAACTAAAAAAAATTGCCTTCCGAAAACATCTTGAAGTTTATCCGATTGAGAATTTAAGAAAAATGTTTCTAGCAATGGCTCAAGATTTGCGGGTTGTGGTGATTAAACTTTTTGACCGTCTGCATAATCTTAAAACCCTAAACGGGCTCTCGCACGAACAGCAAAAACGAATTGCCCGCGAAACAATAGAAATTTACGCACCCTTAGCTTACAGGCTTGGCATTGGAGAATTAAAAGGCCAACTTGAAGATTTAGCTTTCCCTTATTTTTTACCGCGGGAATATAAATGGCTCTCAAGGCTAGCGACGCAAGAATTTAAAAAAAGAATAGGTTACATTGAAAAAGCAAAAATTGAGTTAAAAAAAATTCTTGAGAGCGAAGATGTCAAAATTATTGACATTCACGGGCGAACAAAACATCTTTTTAGTCTTTATAAAAAATTAAAAAAATACAATAATAATATTAATAACATTTATGATCTTCTAGCTTTGCGTGTAATTGTTTTAGATATTTCTGATTGTTACAAAAGTTTAGGCATCATCCACCAATCTTGGAAGCCGCTTGTCGGGCGCATTAAGGATTACATCGCTGTTCCAAAAACAAACGGCTATCAATCTCTCCACACCACGGTTATTACTCCAGATGAAGAAATTTTGGAAATCCAAATCCGTACCCAAAAAATGCATCGAGAGGCAGAATTTGGAATGGCTGCTTCCTGGTACTATCAAGAACAAGGTAAACCAAATTCCGGAGTCATTGTTCCAAAAAAATTATCATGGATTAACCAACTTATTGAATGGCAAAAAGAAATACAAGATAGTTTCGGCTTTGCAGAATCTCTAAAAATTGATTTTCTAAAAGATAGAATTTTTGTTTTTACACCAAAAGGTGATATTATCGACCTGCCAGATGAATCTTGTGTTGTTGATTTTGCCTATCAAGTCCATACTGATTTAGGCAATCATTGCGCCGGCGCAATTGTTAACGATAAATTTGTTTCCCTTGACTATAAAATAAAAAATGGCGACATTATTAAAATTTTAACTAATCAAAAAATATCTCCATCTCTCGATTGGCTTAATTTTGTAGTTACTAAACTCGCTCAAAGCAGAATTAAAAACTGGTTCAAAAAACAAAATCGTGAAAAAAATCTGCAAGAAGGGAAAAAATTATTAAATAAAGAACTTCTACGGCTTAAAGAGCAAACAATTAATAAACTTGACAAAGAAAAAATTAAATTGCTCTTAAAAAAATTTTCTTACAAAACTTTCGATGATTTACTTGCAGCAATTGGACGTGGAGAAATTTCTGTTCAAGAAGTAGTTAAAACAATTTATAAAAAAGAGGATTTGCTTAGTCCTCGCTTGCGAAAATTCATCTTTTTTGGCCAACCGCTCACCCCGCCGCGAGCAATTATCGGAAACAATGAAGGACTTTTAAGCAATCTGGCGCACTGCTGCCATCCGGTATTTGGCGACAAAATTAAGGCTTTTATAACCCGTTCATCCGGAGCAAGTATCCACAAAATTAACTGCCGGGAATTAA
The DNA here is from genome assembly GCA_040756075.1 of Patescibacteria group bacterium. GTDB lineage: Bacteria > Patescibacteriota > JABMPQ01 > JABMPQ01 > JBFLZX01 > JBFLZX01. The sequence continues at coordinate 14,124 of JBFLZX010000030.1, forward strand.
CGAAATTAGCAAAAAAAGAAAGAGGGCGAATACTCTCGGCAAAATGGGAAAAAGAAGGCCAACCTTATTGTCTTGTCAATCTCGAAATTCAAACTCTTGACCGCCTCGGCTTAATTCATGATATTTCCGGCGAAATAACAAATTTAAAAATTAACATCACGAATCTTAAAACAAACAAACTAAAAAACGATATTATAAATCTGCTTCTCACTTTAGAAGTTAAAGACGTCGATCAAGTTGTTTTCCTTCTTAGAAAGCTAGAAAAAATTAAAGGAGTATTAAAAGTGACAAAAAAATAAAGCCTCCCCTGCTAGTTGACTCCTCGCCTCGATAAGTCAAGATAAGGTATTCTAGCAAACTGCGGAATAAATCCCGCACCTTTCAATGGGGTATTAGAGCCCGCCGAAAGACTCTAATTTTTTGACCCCAAAGCAAGAGAGGCTGTCTAAAAACTACTGATTGGAGTGACAAATTGAATGAAGTGAAATTTGTTTTGGCTAATATATAACGAAATTCGCTTCACTCATTTCGTCAATCCATCTAAAAGTTAAATTCTTAGACAGCCTCAAGAGCGGTGGGGTATTTTAAAAGGTGTGGGATAAATTTTTATCAAGATCTCACTCGCTTGAAAATAAGAAAAAATGTAAAACAAGATTTTATTTAAAAATTCAGGCAATAAATTTATTCATAGAATTTTTCTATCCATTAGAGGCACTAAAACTTTAATAAAATAATTAGTTGTCCTACAAATCGACGCTATAGCAATGCTTTATAGGACAAAAAATAGTAAACATTCTGCCGTTAATCCTATCTTCTTTTGACCGCTAATTCTATTTTTTGACCGCTAATTCTATTTTTCAGTTTCTATTCTTCTTCCCCGGCAATTTTGTTTACTAGATTATACAATTCTTCTTGAGAATAAAATTCAATCGCGATTTGACCTTTTTGTCCACGTTTTTTAATATTAACTTTTGTGCCTAAAATCTGTTGAAGCTGTTCTTCTAGCTGTTCTATCTCTTGTGATTTTTTGCCGCCGCGGATGTGCCCCCTAACTTTTATTTTTCTTGCCTGATTTTCTGTTTCGCTTACCGGAAGGCGATAATTTATAATTTGGCTTAACATCTCAAGCTGTTTTTTCCCATCTTCAATTCCTAAAATTGCTTTGGCATGACCGAAAGTTATTTTTTCATCAGATATTGCTTTTTGAATTTCTGCCGGCAAAGTCAAAAGCCGCAAAATATTCGCCACCTCTGGCCGGCTTTTACCAACTTTTTTAGCAATTTCTTCTTGAGTTAAACCGAATTCTTCTGCTAATTTTTTAAACGCCTGGGCCTGTTCTAATGAATTTAAATCGTGGCGCTGAATATTTTCTACAAGAGCAAGTTCAATTTTCTGTTGAGAAGTTACATCTTTAATAATTACCGGGATCTTTGCAAGACCAGCGGTTTTTGCTGCCAAAAAACGGCGCTCCCCCACCAAAAGCTCATATTGCCCATCCTGTTTTTTACTTACCAAAAGCGGCTGCAAAATTCCGTGACGCCTGATGGACTCGGCCAGCTCTTCTAATTTTATTTGATCAAAATTCTTGCGCGGCTGATGAGGATTTGTTTTTATTTTTTCTAATTCAACTTCAACAATGCCGCCCTGACTAGTTTGTGGCAATTGCTGTAATGAAGTCTCTTGAATTTTTTTAACTGTAAATGATTTTGATATAAGGGCTTCAAGACCCCGACCTAAACGAGACATGGATAAAAGTTAATTAGTTGAATAGGGAAAAATTAAAATCGAATCCTATTTAACTAATTTTCAAATTTCAATATCTCCTTTGCTAACTGACGATAGGCAAAGGCACCGTCGGATTGCGTGGCATATTGCAAAACTGATTTTCCATGCGACGGCGCTTCGGCTAATTTAACATTGCGCGGAATAACAGTTTCAAAAACCCGATAAGGAAAGTTTTTCCGAACATTCCAGATTACTTCCTGCGAAAGACGCGTTCGGCGATGATGCATTGTTAAAATAACTCCCATCACATGCAAATTTGGCTGAAAATTTTTCCAAACTAAATTTATTGTCTGTAAAAGTGCTGAAAGACCTTCCAGAGCATAATACTCACATTGTACCGGAACTAAAATATCTTCGCAAGCACAAAGAGCGTTAATTGTTAAAAGGCCTAATGATGGCGGACAATCAATAAAAATATAATCAAACTTGTCTTTAATAGGTTCAATGGCTCCTTTAAGCTGAAACTCCCGTTCGAGCATATTGACTAATTCAATATTTGCACCAGTCAAAGAAGGAGTGGAAGGAATTAAAAAAAGACCTGCCTGCGATGTCTTACAAATTGTTCTCTGAATTTCTATTTTCCCTGCCATTGATTCGTAAATGCCGAATTCTGTATTTTTAGAAAAGCCAAATCCCGAAGTGGTATTTGCCTGCGGATCAAAATCAACTAACAGAATTTTTTTTTCAAGTTCTGCCAGCGCCGCGGCTAGATTCACCGCCGTTGTTGTCTTGCCTGTCCCGCCTTTTTGGTTGACAATTGAAATTATTTTGGACATAAAAAATTAACTCAAAACTCAAATATCAAAAGCCAAAACTATAACTTAAAACTTAAAGCTATTATGAATTTTCAGTTTTTTTATTATACGCTAAATCTTATTCATTGACAAGAGAATTTCTATTACTTAAAATAGTAATATAGATGCCCGGGTGGCGGAACTGGCAGACGCGTACGACTCAAAATCGTATGATCGCAAGATCATGAGAGTTCAACTCTCTCCCCGGGCATTTATATACTTAGGAGGGATCGTTATGAAATACAACAAACTTGTCTGTGATAAAATTCCAGAAATTATCGAAGAAACAGGCCAAACTCCAATTACTCATCGCGCAAGCTAACAAAAAGAATATTGGCGTAAACTAATCCAAAAACTGCACGAAGAAATTTCAGAATTTGAAGAAAATCCAACCGAAGAAGAATTAGCGGATATTTTAGAAGGCTCTAGACTAGATAAATTATTGTTTTAAGTACCATTTATATATACCCCAAAGTTCTTTTTCCAGTATATCAAAGTTTTTACCATAACGCCATTCTGATTCTTTAAGATGTAGTTCAAAGTTCT
>JBFLZX010000031.1:0-16202 GCA_040756075.1 Patescibacteria group bacterium
TTGAGTTTTTCAAAGGATAATATTTTCATGTCAGTAATTAACAAGCAGTTTTTAAAAGACACCATATCAGGTGTCTTTTAAAGTATATCATATTTTAATAAGTTTGGGGAGTTTCGTAATTCACAGCTTAAAAGGCAGGCATGAAAGCCTGCCCTACTAATGCTAATGCCAAAATCCATCTTTTTTTCCCTTTTTATAAAAGGGGGAACTGAAAGGGGATTTTTTCTCCACATTCGCGGTCTCACCATCTTCCCGCGCCAGTTCTTCAAAAATCTTTCTCTCTCGCCGGGTCAACCTTTTTGGCGTAACAACTTTTATTTTAACTAGCAAATCGCCGCGCTCGCTGCTAGAAATTTGCGGCATGCCGTAACCTTGGACTTTAAAAATTTTGCCTGACTGCGTACCAGATGGAATTTTTAATTCCATTTCGCCATCTAAAGTTTCTATCAAAATTTTATCGCCCAATGCTGCTTGAGTAAAAGAGATTGGCATATCAATAATCAAATCATTTCCTTGACGGCGAAATAGTTTATGAGGTAAAACTTGAATGTGAACATATAAGTTGCCAGATCTTCCGCCAAAAACCCCTGCCTCTCCCTGGCCTTCGATTTCCAAAGTTTGTCCTGAAACAATTCCCGCTGGAATTTTTATTTTAATTTTTTTATATTCCCTAACCCTGCCATCGCCGCCGCATTTTGAACAATAATATTCTGGCCGTTTCCCCTCGCCGCGGCACTGTGGGCAAGCTGCTACTTGTTGAAACGCGCCAAAAAAAGTTTGACTGACTTTGCTGATTCTGCCGCTCCCGCCGCATTGCGCGCAAGTTTCGATTTTTGAACCCGGCTCTACACCTTTGCCTTCACAACGATCACATTTTACTCTTTTGTATAACTCCACCTGGCGCTCAGTGCCAAAATAAGCCTCTTCAAAAGGAATATCTAAAGATATTTCAATATCGTCGCCTTGAGTGCGGCGCGTTCTTTTTTTGCGCGATGAAGCGCCAAAACCAAAAAAGTCAGAAAAAATATCACCAATATCAACATCACCAAAATCAAAATTAAAACCGCCCCGTTGAAAATCCTGATAATTAAATCCGCCAAATCCTGTTGCGTCGCCAAACCCTGCTGCTCCTTCAGAAAAAGTTTGACCAAACTGATCATATTGCGAGCGCCTCTGCGGATCAGATAAAACCTGATAAGCCTCGTTTATTTCTTTAAATTTTTTTTCATCGCCGCCAGATTTATCTGGATGATATTTATGCGCTAATTTACGGTAAGCCTTTTTTATTTCGTCTTGACCCGCGTCGTGCGCCACGCCAAGAACTTCGTAGTAATCTCTCATATATAAAAATTCAAATGTCAAAATCCAAATGACAAATCAAATCCAAATTTTAAATGACAAAATTTGAAATTTGACATTTAAGCATTTGATATTCATTTGGCATTTGAGCTTTGGATTTTGGATTTTAAAATCATAACCTTAATATTTCCACTTCTCTCTTCTCCTTTTCTAATTTTACAAACTTTAAAGCCAGCAAAACTTTAATCAAAACCCAAATAAAAAAATACAAAACCCAAATCAAAAACAAAAACACAAATCTTACGCTAAAAAAGAAAACAAGAGCAAAAGCAATGGGAAAATATTTTAAAAATGGCCCAACGGCTTTATTGACTTGCTCATTTGCCACTTTATACAATGCGTCAAAAATCGGTTCATCTTTGCTGACATTAAAATCTTTGAGCATTTTTGAAATTTCATCTTCTTCCTGCGGCTGGCCGCCCTGTTGAGCTTGCGAAATAAATTTTATTGTTTCTTTTCTTATTTCCGGATCAGCCTGAATTGCTTCAAAAACCGCTTCTTTGTCGCGAAGATCTAATCCTTTCCTTTCTAAAAGCGCGGAAAGCTCCGACGGCAAAGGCATAGTGTCAAAATCTCCGCCCTGATCTGCTTTTTTCATTTCGTTAATGGTAAAAAGGTAAAATACTTCTTCTATGGTTGCGGTTTTATTAAATCCTGGAATAAAAGAAGAAATAATTTTTTCCAAGGGGATTGCCGCCTTGTCAAAAACTTCTCTTGGAATTTGAAATCCTTTTTCTTTAATAATTTCCGAAACGGCGTAATAATATGCAAAAGCGCTTATAAGAATAGTAAAAGTTAAAAACAGCGGCAAGCTGTATTTGGCAATTTTCTGCGCGCTAAATTTAATTCTATCCTGCTTTTCTCCTTTTATTCTAAAATACCCCCAGATTAATGCCAAAAATAAAAACAAAATGCCGAAAAAATATAAAATTTTAAACGGGAAGAAAATAAAGAAAAGCCCGCAAGATATAAAATAAGTTAAAAGCAAAATCCACGCCCGCTCAACTAAAATGTCATCTACTCCAACCAAAACTCCCAAAAAACTCAAAAAAACAAAATAAAAAACCAAGCTAAAAAAATCAATTGTTAAATTACTCGCTCCTGACGGATTAAAAATGCGGCTCAAAAACAGCCAGAATAAAATAAAAAATAGCAGAGTCACCCCGCCAAGAATTATTTGTTTGATGAGTCTTGTTTGGGAGTTAGTTTTCGATGTGTTTAACATAGATGGAAATTAAATATTGACTATTGCATATAAAGTTTCGTTTGATTGTGTTAGTTATAAACTGCTTGACATTTTTTTCATTATGATATCATAAACTGTACTAGGGATCACGCTTCATTGGAGCGTGAGGTGGCACTTTCTCCATAGGAAAAAAGGAGGAGGTATGCAAGTAAAGCCAAGAAAGTTAAAAAAGTGGAAAAGAATTTTAACAGAATGGGCTGGCAATGATTATGACAAAGCGGTTTTAACATTTGCCAAGAGGTGGGCGGAAAGGATGGAAGGAGAATTTAAAGGAAGCTTTAGTCATGAGGTCGCTGCAAGAACGAAAATGGAGGAAATTAGTGTTGAAAAGCTTACAAATCATATGTACTGTGCTGCGGCTGATCTTCTTGTTGACGTATGGGTTTTTGGAGAAGAACTACGACAATGGCATAATATTGTAAGAGCTTCTAATCTTTCTCTTGCTATTAGAGCGAATGTGGAGGGAGGTGTTATTTATTCTTGATATTATTTTAATAAGATTTTGGCCCGGGAAGTGCAATTTGTACGCCGGGCTATTTTTTTGGCTATAAAAGTTAAAGGCGTTGCTTTTTGAAAATCCTGCAGTTAAACTTAGTGACAGTCACCTTTTCATCTCTTTAAAATATGGCTTAAATAAGGGAAAAGATTATGCTAAAATTGAATTTACCATGATTTTGCATCAAAATTTAGTATTTTTGCCGAAACCTCACTCTTTGCAAACGCGACAAAATCGTGGCATTTTTGCAAATTATTACACTTTTTAGTTTATTTTAGCTAAAAATTTTGGCTGTTTTTAGGTGACTGTCACTTTTTTACTTTGCTTCTTCCGCTTTTCCTTTGACTGTAGATTGTGCGCCGGCAGCGCCCTGCTTCTGCCCAGCTTGCTGCGCCTGCTTTGCCGCTTGATACATCGCTTGCCCGACTTTCTGGATTTCTTGCGATAGGTCTTGCGAAGTGCGTTTAATTGCTTCAATATCCTGACCATCTTTAACTTTTTTCAAAGCGGCGACTTTATCTTCAATAGATTTTTTAATTTTTTCGTCAATTTTATTTCCTGCTTCGCGCAAAGTTTTTTCTGTAGTATAAATCAAAGTTTCGGCATTATTTTTCACCTCAACTTGTTCTTTTTTCTTTTTATCCTCGGCCGCGTGAGCTTCGGCATCTTTTTTCATTTTCTCAACTTCTTCTTTTGACAGGCCGGTCGAAGCAGTAATGGTAATTTTCTGCTCGCGGCCTGTTGCCCGATCGCGAGCTTTAACATTTAAAATTCCATTTGCGTCAATATCAAAAGTCACTTCAATTTGCGGCACGCCGCGCGGGGCTGGTGGAATTCCATCTAAAATAAACCGACCTAAAGTTTTATTATCTTGGGCCATTTCCCGCTCGCCTTGCAAAACATTAATCTCTACTGCTGGCTGATTGTCTGCAGCAGTTGAAAATACCTGGGTTTTTGAAGTTGGAATTGTTGTGTTGCGATTAATTAAAGAAGTACGCACTCCGCCTAAAGTTTCAAGACCTAAAGTCAAAGGAGTAACATCAAGCAGTAAAATATCTTTGACATCACCTTGCATTACTCCGCCCTGCACTGCCGCGCCAACTGCTACCACTTCATCAGGATTAACGCCCATATGCGGTTTTTTGCCGAAAAATTTTTCCACTGTTTTGATAACCATTGGCATTCTTGTCTGGCCGCCGACTAAAATTACTTCATTAATATCTTTTGGTTCCAATTTTGCATCTTCAAGCGCCTTGCGGCAAGGCCCAAGCGTCTTTTCTACTAAATCGCCGACGATTTCTTCCAATTTTGCTCGAGTTAATTTCATCACTAAATGTTTTGGACCAGAGGCGTCTGTAGTAATAAATGGCTGGTTGATTTCAGTTTCTGCAGTTTGCGACAATTCATGTTTTGCTTTTTCTGCCGATTCTTTTAATCTTTGCAAAGCCATTTTGTCTTTTGATAAATCAATTCCTTGATCTTTTTTAAATTCTTCAGCTAAATAATTAATAATCCTTTGATCAAAATCATCACCGCCTAAATGAGTATCACCATTTGTTGATTTTACCTCAACCGTATCATCGCCAACTTCCAAAATAGAAATATCAAAAGTGCCGCCGCCAAGGTCATAGACCACGATTTTTTCATTCTTTTTTTTATTAAACCCATAAGCAAGAGCCGCAGCTGTCGGTTCATTAATGATTCTTTTGACGTTGAAACCTGCGATCTGGCCGGCATCTTTTGTCGCTTGCCTTTGCGAATCGTCAAAATAAGCCGGGACCGTAATCACCGCATCAGTAATTCTTTCGCCTAATTTTTCCTCTGCATCCTCTTTTAATTTCTGCAAAATCTTGGCAGAAATTTCCTGCGGCGTAAATTCTTTTCCGCCCATAACAACTTTTACTCCCACACCTGATTGCATAATTTTATACGGCAGCCATTTTTTGTCGCGTTCAACTTCCGGATCATCATACCTGCGACCCATTAATCTTTTAATAGAAAAAATTGTGTTATCAGGATTTGTAACTGCCTGACGCTTGGCAATTTGTCCGACAACCTGTTCGCCGTCAGATTTAATTGCCGCAATAGAAGGAGTCGTTCTCGTCCCCTCTTTGTTTTCTAAAACTTTTGGCTGGCCGCCTTCAATTACCGCCATACAAGAGTTAGTTGTTCCTAAGTCGATGCCTAAAATTTTTGACATATTTTTTTAAAAAATCCAAAGCTCAAAGCTCAAATGTCAAATGAATATTAAATGCCAAATTTTAAATTTTTGACATTTGGATTTTGGATTTCATTTGACATTTGGATTTTGGATTTTAAAATTTATTAAACTTCTTAAATTGTTAATTATTTTTTCTTTCTGCCATTCTGATTTGATTACATCGGAGTCACTCTTACTTTGGCTGGCCTTATTAATTTGCCATGCAATTTATATCCCTTTTGCACAATCCCAACAACTTTCAGTGTTTCATTCAATTTCAATGTTTCAGTGGTTGCAATCTTTTTATCTCCGTGTAATCTGCTACTCTCTGTGTTCTCGGTGGTTGCAGGCTTTTTATCTCCAGCGCGCTCAACAGCCTCATGCACTTCTGGATCAAACTCCTCACCTACTCTACCAACTTCTTCCACTCCTCTATTTTTTAACAAATTTTCAAGTTGTGTTTTAATATGCCCGATCCCAACGACCCAAGGATTTTTTTCTAAATCACGCGGCATCGCGCGCCAAGCGACATCGAAACTATCCATAACAGGCAAAATCTCCAAAATTAACTCCGCATTAGCAAACTCAATAAACTCTTTTTGCGCAGCATCTTGTTCTTTTTTATAATTGGAAAAATCAGCTAAGGCACGCTTCCAGCCAGCCAAATTTTCTTCCGTTTTCTTCTTTGATTCTTCGAGTTCTTTTTTTAGTTTTCCGATTTCATTATCTCGTTTAAACATGATTATTTTATTATTCAATTAATGAATTGCGAATTAACGAATTTTAGTCAAGCAAAGCTTGACTTCTAATCCGTTAATACGTTAATAAATAATAAAACTAATAAACTCCCCGATAATAACTTTGTAATATAATCAACTAATGAAATATTCTTTGCATATTTCATCCTTTTTGGACCGATTAAGACAATAAAACCTTTTTTATTGTCGCGCGTTTTAAAACCTGAAACAACCATGGCGCAGTTTTCTAAAGGAATGAGAGGATTTTTTTTGCCGATATAAATATCTACTTTTCTATTTTTTATTTTCTTGGAAATTTTTTTAGAGTTTTCTTCAAGTTTTTCAAGACAAGTAGTCAGTTTCTGAATTTGTTCTTTATTTGAAAATTCCGGCTGGTTTAATAATTTCGGCATTCCCCAATCCCAAAATTCTTCTGTATCAAAAAAACCTGACAACGCTAAACTATTTGTCATTTGAGCCAAAAATTGAGAAGTAGCGCGAGCTAATTGTTTATATCTCGTTTTCGTTTTTAAAAATTCAATCTGAAGCTCTTTCTGCTCCTGCTCGGTCATTTTTCTTTTTTTCATCAACTCATCAACAAAATAGCGATAGCCTAAATCAGTCGGCACTCTCCCGGCTGATGTGTGCGGCTGGTGAATATAGCCCCTTTTTTCTAATTCCACCATTTCATTGCGAATTGTTGCTGGAGATAATTTTAAGTGGTATTTTTTTGCCAGTTCTTTTGAACCAACTGGATTTGCACTATCTATATATTCACGGATAATCACTGAAAGAATATTTTTTTGACGAAAAGTTAAAGACACGAAGATCAATTATCAATTTACAATTTACAATCAATTTTCAATGATACAATTTTCAAACAATTTCATTGAAAATTAAGTAATTGAGACATTTATTGAAAATTGAAAATTAGAAATTGAAAATTATATTTAGCACTCTCCTATTTTGAGTGCTAATTTTATTATAACAAGCTAAAAAAACTTGTCAATAGATTTTTAGCACTCAAGCATCTAGAGTGCTAATTTGGCGTTATAATAGAGGAAAAAATAATCAAACCATAGAAAAGATTTTTGAAATTTGCTATAATATTATTATGCAAAAAATCTCACAATTTTTTCAAAAAAATTATTTATTATTAACTTTATTTGCCGCTTCAATTGGCACACGAATTTTTTATTTTGGCCGGCCAAATGAAATTGTTTTTGATGAAGTTTATTTTGGCAAATTTGTTATTAATTATTTCTCTGCCTCAAATTATTTTGATATTCATCCCCCTTTTGGAAAGCTTTTAATTTTCTTTTTTGCCAAAATTTTTGGGTTTAATTTTTTGGAAAATGTCGCGCCGGAAACTTTGCTTGCTGACCCAAAAAATTTATTTATTTTACGGCTTATGCCTTTAATTTTTGGGGTTTTGCTTATTCCTTTAGTTTATAAATTTGTCGAGCTTATTAGCAAATCAAAAAAAACAGCTGCATTATCTACATTTTTTATTCTCTCTGACAATGCCTTTTTAATTTATAGCCATTACTTATTTCTCGATATTATTTTGGTATTTTTTGGGATTTTGGCATTATATCTTTTCTTTTTAGGCTTAAATTATCAAAGAAAAGAGAAATTTCACATTTCTTGCGACCGCATAAAATGTGAAAAAACAACAACAAAAGGACAAATCTTATATTTTTTACTCTCTGCTCTTGTCCTAGGTGCCACAATCAGCATTAAATGGACAGGGCTGGCAATTTTTGGAATTATTATTGCAACTTTAATTTGGAAAACTGTTAGAAAAGGATTAACACTAAAAATCTCTTTTGTATCTTTGGTGATTTTTATTATCATTCCTGTAATTTTTTATCTCGCGACTTTTGCAATTCATTTTGCCCTATTAAAAAAATCCGGTCCAGATGATGGTTTTTTTTCAACTGCCTATTTAAAAACTTTGAAAAATTATTCAGCTTCGCCAGATATAATGCCGCTTTCATTTTTTGGGAAATTTAAAGAGATAAACAAAACAATGTTTACCTCAAATTCTAAACTTTCTGCCACCCATCCTTATTCAAGTAAATGGTGGCAATGGCCATTTTCTCAAAAGCCAATTTATTTATGGCAAGGAAAAATTATGAATATGAATATGAATAAAAAAACTGCCAATCTTTGGCTTTTTGGTAATCTGATAATTTGGCTTGCTTCTTTTTTGGGAATTGTTTTTACTGCTATTGCAATACTATTTAAACGATTAAGAAAAAAATTGCCGACAATTATTTTTTGGCTTTTATTTGCCTATCTTGCCAATCTTCTGCCTTTCATTTTTATTAAACGCGTGCTTTTTTTGTATCATTATTTTTTTGCAATTACTTTTGCGATTATTATTCTTTCAATATTTTTGGAACGCATAATGACGCTTTATCCAAAATACAAAATTGCAGTGTATTTATTTTTAATTTTAACCTTTATTTTCTTTATTGTTTTCTCTCCTCTTTCATATGGCTTTTCTGAATCTGTTAGATTATATAATTTTCAATTGAAAATTATTTTATAAATTTTTTAAATTTGACATATTTTGTTGCTTTGATATACTGCCTTGTCCTAGAGTTTTGAGGAAAGCTCCTTTTTGACCAAACGGAGGGTCTAGATGGCAGCAAAGGCTTATATTCTAATAGAAGTTGCGAAAGGAATGGCAAAGCAAATAAGAGACGAGCTAGAGAAAAATCAACATATAAAAGAAATAAATATAGTAACAGGAGACATTGATTTGATTGCTATTGTTGAAGGAGAATCTCTGGATGATATCCAACAAGATCTAGTTTTTGGCCAAATACATAATATAAATGGTGTTTTAAAAACTGTAACAATACCCGTTATCGCTCTCGAGTAAAATTTAAAAAACACAAAAACGCAGATTTACTGCGTTGTTTTTTTATTAATTAATTTTCTGCCGCCACCGGGATTTGAACCCGAGTTTCATGGCTGATCCCCCACCTTCTGCTCTCATCGGGATTCGCACCCGAGTTTCCTGGCTGAGAACCAGATGTCCTAGGCTTCTAGACGATGAGAGCTAAAAGAAGGTGGGGGACTGGGCCGGACTAGACAATAGCGGCAAGTCAAAAATTTGAAATTTATTTTTTAATTATTTTAATTATAATCGAATGATAAAAAATTTCAATATTAAAGACGAGCTATTTTAGCCCGTCTTTTTTGCTTTATTAATCCTTTTTAAAACCTTCCGCCAAAATTAAATCCTTTTAATTTATAATCTTTTATTTTCTTAAATGTTTTTCCGGATTTTTGATAAGAAAGGAAATGATTGCCGAATGAATTTAAAACAACCTCAAGTTTATTATCTTTATTTAAATCGGCAACAGTCAAAATGCCGGTTTTCTTAATCGTATATAAAGTTTTGAAATTAGAATTCACAATTTTAATCTGATTATTCTTTCTAACCACAAGCCTGTCTAGGCCGGAATTATTGATGTCAATGGCCTGCAAAGTGATGAGACTATAATTTTTTGTCTTTTTTAGTTTGAATTTTTTGTTACGATAATTGTAAATTGCGAGTTTATCATCCCAAGTTGCAATAACCAAATTTGGCTTTTTTCGATTTGAAAGTCGAGCCGCAGCGAAATCTTTAATCCAGCGGTTGAGTTCCAAAGAGGCAATTTTTTTTCTGCCAGAATATATCTTTAATTTATTTTTCCAACCAACAAGAATTTCTTCTTTGCCGTCCATATTTATGTCTGCCGCTTTTATCCGATAACTTGGAGTTTTAATTTTATATTTAGTTTTGCCTGACTTTGTTAAAATTTTAATTTGAGAGCGTGTGGAAGCAACTAATTCTCCATCTTGATTATTGTTTGGATCGCCAATTGTTAAAAAAACCGCCGGACCTTTGTAATTTTTCCCAAAGGGATAAAAACTTTTGCCAGTGTATTTTCTTTTATTATTATAAATTTTTACTTTACCGTTTTGGTAGTTAATAATTGCATTTGCTTGATAAAGAAACGGAGTTGGAGTAATAATATATTGTTTTGCTTGAACTTCACTTTGATCGTTGCTGCTATCTCGGGCAAAAAATCTCAAACTAGTTGGTTTATTAATTTTAATTGAAGAAGTGTATTGAACAAAACTAGTTGTCGGTATAGAACTATCTAGGGTGTAATAGATTGTTGCGGTATAATCAGAAGAAAGAGAGATCTTTTGCGCTTTGCTATAAATACCACTATCTATTGAAGCTTGCACAACAGGAACATTTGTCGCATATTTTAAATCTCCATTTGGACCATCAAAATAACTAATAAACGCTTTACCACTTGAATTAATTTTTAAAGAAGCAAAAGATCCCGTATCGCCATTACTGTCAATAATTTCGCTCTGCCAAGAACCAGAATTTTTATTTGCATATTTTAAACGAGGTCCATAATAAGCAATATAAACTTTGTTGTTATTAATTGCTATAGAAGAAATTGCTCCGGCGCCAATTTCTTCCCTTGCCCAGCTTCCAGAAAGATTCGTCGCGTATTTAATTTTAAACTCATTTTGCGATGCTGTAAAAGAAGTATAAGTAATATGTACTTTATTTTCAAAATCAAAAGCAATTGAAGGAAGTAACTTCTTCATGCCGGAATCAGCATTTATAACTTCGGCAGTACTCCACACTCCAGATTTATTGGTAGTATATTTTAAATATTCATTAATCTGATCTTGATATACAATATGAAGTTTATTATTTGAATCAATTGCCAAAGAAACATCTCCTACTTCATCAGAATTAATCTCGTCTGTTGCCCAACTTGAAGATCCGGAAGGTCTAGCCGCTAATTTTAGACGCAAATCCGCGCCGCCCTGATAAGCAATATATAAATTATCATTAGAATCAAAAGCAATAGAACACCCTTCGTGGCCAGTATCGATTTCTTCGGCAGTCCACGCACCAGAAACTTTAACGGCATATCTAACCTTATCGGCGCTGATTCTATAACAAATGTGAGGCGTATCATCTGCGTCAACTGCAATTGAAATACCGCCGCTCCCTGGATCTTCTCCCATATTTTCAATTGATTTTGTTTTCCAAGAACCAGAACTATTGGTAATATATTTTAAATATTTATTTGTTGAGTCGTAATAAGCGATATGGGTCTTGTTATTCGAATCCACCGCCAAAGACGAATTTCTCCCCACTACTTCCTTACTATCCACGGTTTCAATTTTCCAGCTGCCGGCTTTTGCGTCCTGAAATGCCAAGAAAGATGTTAAAATAAGGGCAAAAATTACAAAAAATTTTTTTTGAAAAACTGTTTTTTTCATAATTTATACGATTTGCAATCCATAACAATTAACAATAATTATTTGTTGTTAGTTAATTTTCTTCATTCCCAAATCTTCTTTAACAAATCTCTCGCGCGTTGGCTTAACTTTTACTTTCTGATCTGGGAAATAATAATTTTGTTTATAAGGAATGACAATATAATTTTCCTTTCCGGTCAAAAAGCTGTATCTTCCCCCGGATTTTGTAACAGTTGTTGCCAGCAGCCTGCCGTATTTTTCATCAAAAAGACGAATCAAGGTTTTTGACAAACCTTCCTTTGTTTTTAATTCGTAAGTTTTTCCCCAAGGCAGAATTTTTTTGCCGCGGGCAAGTTTTAAGAAAATTGACAGAAGAATTAAATGAACAATAAAGAAAATCAAAGTGAGCAAAGAAGGAATTAAAATTAAGGAAATAAAAGCTAAAATCGGGCCTAAAAAGCCGAAGAAATAATTTAGCCGGCGCAAAGTTAAAGCTAAAAAGATTTTTTGATTTTCTTTCTTTTTTCCTTTTTCTGAAAGTTTGGCAAAATCTTCTTTGGTTTTAATTTTAGAATAAATAGGGCGATGAGGTAGATCAGGGCTTTGAATCATTCCAAGTTTAGAATCAATTGGTACATTAAAAGCAATAATCCCTTTTTCTTTTTTGTGAATATCTGAAATTGGGCCAGTGGCAATGACTTCCCCAAAATAAAGATTATTAAAATCAGAATCTCGTCTTGCTTTACCTAAAATTTTTGACGGGAAATCATAATCGCGGTGCTGGACTTTTAGATAATATTCACGGCCCAAATCGACAATAAAAATATAGCGGCCTTCAAAATCTGTAACCTTGCTTTCTAAAAGCTTGCCCGATGCTTTTTCATAAAGTCTGATTGTCGCTAAATCCACTGGCTGTTTGGTTAAAGAATCATAAACCACTCCCCAGCCGCGCCAAGCCTTCTTGCCAAAATAAAGAAATGGTTCAGTAAAAATCTGAAAAAGATAACGCAAAAATTGGCCAAAAATTAAACCGGGGAAGGCAAAAAATAAGTTTAAAATCGGCAGGATGGCTAAAAGCGGGCTAAAAATATTTTTTGTTGCTTTTTGAGTTTGGGGATGAAAAATTGCTTGAGTAAATTTCTCGGGTAAAATTTGCTTTAATTTTTCTTGAATTTTTTTAACTGGCTGGGTGATTTTCTCCGTGATTTTAGTGATTGGTTTAGTGATTTTTTTAATAAAGGGAGTAGGAGAAGGAGACGCAGTTGGCGTGGGCGTAGCTGTCGGCGAAATTGTAAAAGTTGGGGAAATAGTTGTTGTCGGAAAAACAGTTGTTGTTGGCGAGGTTGGCGAAATAGTTGTTGTTGGAGTAGGCTTAATGCTTATCAAATAACCAAAATTAATATTGGAAATTATATCCAAACTAGTTGCTAGTTTTACTATCTGATAATCAGATGAGCTGGTTAATTGATAATTTTCAGATGGCGCTTCGCTTTTGACAAAATATGTTCCGGCAGATGTATTTGTAAATTCATAATAGCCGGAAGAGTCTGTGTTTGTAGTTTTTGAAAGATAATCTTTTTGTTCCTCAAATTTTTCATTGTTGTCGATGTCGCGATAAAGCAAAAGTTTGGCTCCAGAAATTCCTGACTCTCCGCTGTCTCTTAATTTGTTGGCATTAGAATCGTAAAAAATGTAGCCTGCGATTCTGCCGGTTGCTTCTACTTCGTGGATAGTGACATTGCTTTCAAAACTGACTTTTTCCGGACCATAAGTTCCCTCGGCTTGATTTTCAATTAACCCTAAATGAGGAGCTGTCTCTTTTACTTTAACGCGAAACTGGACAGTGCCTGAACTGTTTCCTGAAACAGTGCCGATATTAAATTTAACCTGATTGTTTTCTAGATTTCCGCCTTCAAGATAGTCAACGTAATTTGGCAATGGATCTGTAATTTTAACATCAGTTGCTTTTTTCTTTTGAATGTTTTGGTAAACAAGAGTGTAAGTAATTATTTCCTTTGGTTTGACTTTGACATTTTGAGCAATCAAAGAAAAGCCTAAAAGCAGATGTATGAAAACCGCGAAAATTAAAACTGCTGGCAAAATATAAGCAAACTGGCCATAGCGGGTTCTCATCATTGCCAAAAAAGAAAAACTTTTTCTTGTCTCTTTTAAACTTTTGATGCGCTGGATTTTTGAAAATTTGCGCCATTCCAAATCAAAAACTAAAAGTAAATAAATTAAAGTCAAGCCTAAAATTACAATTGATAAGCCGCGCAAAAAGGCAAATAAAATTTCCGGCGACAGATTAAATTTTTCTGTTTGGGAAATTAGAAAATCGCGCCAAGAAAACAAAATCGCAAAAATATTTTGCGATGCAGATTTTGGAGTTGGTAGAAGAATATCGCGCGGGGCAAGAGATAGTAAAGGATAGCCGCCGCCAAAAGAAGTTGCTGCGGATTTTGTCAAAGTAATCTGCGGCGGAACAATTTTGTATTCCCGAGTAGTAGTTGAAGTTTTATTTTCCACCCAATCCTGGCAGAAAAATTTCAAAGTTGTATCGTCATCAAAAGTTAAGGTTTTTTTATCTTTAGATTTTGGCGAAGAAAGAGTTGGCTCTGTGCCGTCAGTGGTGTAGAAAATATATGGGTGAGGATCTAAATTATCATTCGCCTCAATTTTTACTTCAACTTCGCCAGCATAAGTGCCGGAGGCAGGACTTACAGAACAAGCAGGCGCACTCTGATCTAAAGTAATTGAACGGCCTATTGTATTACTTTCATTGCCATAAGCATCGCGCGATTTAAGGCTTAAATTATTTACTCCTTCTAAAAGATCTAAAGAATAAGACCAAGTAGTATTAGCATTAACCCCCACAATTGTATTGCCATTTAATAAAATTACTGAAGAATTTGCCTCTTTGGTTCCAGAGATTGTTTGAGGCGTGTCTTTGGTAGGCGAAGTAACAGCGTTTAAAGTTGGGGAGTTGGGAGAAACATTATCAAGAGTGAAAGGGCCTTGCTGTTGGTAATTGTCGCTGTATTTCGTTGAACCGCTAGAATAAAAATTATCCAAAACCCTTACTCCAGCGCAAGAATTTGTCGAATAAGTATTAGGTTCATCGGTTTTTGAGTTCCAAATTGTATTAATCGTGTAACTGCTAGTACCTTGAGGATTTGGCGCGATGCCGGAAATTTGATATTCATCGGCATTATTTACGATTGGAGTAAATTCTGAAGGAATTACGCTAATTTCCGAAGTAGATAAAGTCGGATCGCTATTACAAGGAACACCGTTTACACTATAACTAATTTTTGCTTGAAGTTCATCGCCGTCATAATCATCAGTCACAAATTCAATATTTACTTTGCCGCTTCCATCTGTTTGCTGAGAAGGCAAAGAAAAAGAAATATTCGGAACAAAATTACGCTTCCAAAGACCAGGGTAGACCCTTGCTGTGCCGGCATATAAATGATTATCGTCTGACAACCCAGGAGAAATTAAAGAAAAAATAGATTGGACCCCTGAATCATCGCCGGTAATTAACTCATTTGCCCTAAGGGCATTTTCCAAAGTCCAAGAACTGGCATTTGTCGGCGTCTCTGATTCCCAAATTTGGGCTCCGCTAGCATTTCCTGTGCCAATAACTAATCGCTGACCATTTTTATAGGAATAAGAGTAAATACTTCGCGCTTCCTTATTATTGGAATCTCCAAATCCTCCTGAAATAATTGACTGCCATCCCGTTGGCTCGACTCGTAAATATTTTAATTGCAAACCATTAATGTTGTATGTCCCGGCATAAAGAAAACTACCAAAAGATTCTAGGCGAGAACGAATATTACTATTACCATCTCCAAAGCCATTATTTGCTGAAACACTCCAATCACCAGCATTATCACAACTAGAACAATACCAAATCTGCGTGCCGCTACTACCATTATTAGTGGAGGCGTATAGCCTCCCATTATGAGATTTTAAAGAAGAAATTACATCATTATTTGAATCTCCAAAGCCGTCACTATTTACTTGCGACCAGCTAAGTTCGGAAGAACAACCGCCGGCACTACAGCGCCAAACCTCTCCTCCTGTAGCTTGATTCCTCGTGCCGGCATACAAATAATTATTATAAATCTCTAAACTGACGATTTTTGTATTATTCGGATCAGTAAATCCTGTGTCAACAATTTTAGTCCAACTTGTTCCATTTGAACTTCGCCAAATTTCTGCTCCTGTTGCTGACGCCCATGTTCCAGCATAAAGATAACCGCGATATACTTTTAAAACACTAACTTCGCAATTTGGGGAAGGAAAAGTAAAAACATCTTCTACATCACTTGCGAAATCCAATTTTTCTCCTGTTTTTTGTCTTAAAATATGGGGCGTACTGCCGCCAGAACAACCATAATCTGGCAAATCTAACAGACCTACGCCATTATATGTTCCAAAATAAATTAAATTATTAAATACGGCCAAAGAAGAAATTGCTTTATCCCCGCCATTAGCAGCTAATGGCGGGGAATCAAATGGAATCTTTTTCCAATCCGCGCCGAACGGAATTGCTTGAACTTTTCCAAAAATCAAAAAACTTCCTAAAATTAAAAACAGGAAAATAATAAAAAATCCCCAAAATATTTTGGTTTCATTTCCAGTCAAACTAAAGTTTGACATTCCAGTTTTAAGTTTTCTTTTTTGTTTTCGCACTTGAAAATTTTGTTTAACCCCACCTAACCTCCCCTTAACATAAGGGGAGGGATGGAGGGGTTATCTAAAAATCAATCAAATTGTTTTTATGTTCTTGTGTTTTAATGTTCTCTTGATTATATTATATCACAAAATTAAAAAAAATCCTAGTCGAAATTGAACTAG
>JBFLZX010000032.1:0-15581 GCA_040756075.1 Patescibacteria group bacterium
GAGGGCGGGGCGGGAAGGAAAAGGGGTTTGGGGAAAAGGAATTCCCGCCCCGCCCGAGCGAATTTTTTAGAAATCGACGTCGGGGTTTTCTCGGTAAAAAGTCCGAACTTTTTCCAACAAACACCACCAAATTGAATTAACCGCCTCGCTCGGGGCGGCTAATTCAATATGGTGGTGCTTGTTGGACGAAATCCGAACCCATTTTGAGCAAAATCCAGAGGATTTTGCGGATTGATTCCCGCCCAGCGTTTCCGCCCCCAGCCCCGCTTCGCGGGGCAGAGCAAGCGGGCTTCGCCCGATTTTTTGGCGGATGGGTTATTATAAAATTCAATAATCACCCTTACCCCACCCACCCAATACACAAACAACACAAAAAAACTCCCTTAAAAATTATTGACCTTTTTGTTTTTTTTGTATAACATAATAATAGAAGGGATAAGCATATTATATCACAATCATTACATTTTAATAATACATCTCACAAACACTTATGTCAACGCTTGGAAAAAATATAAAAAGATTGCGGCGGGAAAAAGGCATTTCTCAAGACAAACTCTCAAAATTAGCGGATATTTCGCTTAATACCGTTGTTAAAATTGAACTTGACCAAAGCCCAAACCCCACCCTTGAAACAATCCAAAAACTCGCCAAAGCTTTTGGCGTTTCGCTTGATGACTTAATAAAAAGTGATAATATAAAAAGTCGGTTAAAATAACAAATATGCGACTCAAAATCATACTGCCATTTATTATACTCCTGTCTTTTTTTGCCGTGTTGATTTTGCCTACTTCTTGGTCTCTTTGTATTCCGGATGGATGTAATTTCCGCCAACCGGTTTGCAGCAATGATAGCCGTATCAACGAAACCGTTGGCCAACACATAGGCGAGAGAACTTCGTTTTTTAACGCTATCGTAAAATTCCAGCAATTTTTCGCTGCCATCGCCTTATTATTTTTATTCATCGTCTTTCAAAATCTACTGCCAAATCTAAAAAATCTTCCCGCTGGACAGCTTGTTATGTATCGGCTCGACAGTTCTCCAGAAACCAAATTATTTAATTTTCTAATCCTCTTTTTTTCAGACGGCATTCTGAATCCTAAAATTTTTTAATGTTGTCAAAAACCACCTTCTCGCAACCCATCGGATAGATGGTTTTAGGTAGTTTTTTAAATTCTTATTAAATTATTTATCTAATTAACAAATATGAGCGATCAAAACTATCACAACAAAACATCAAAACAACAATTTATTTTTGGCTTCGTAACTGGAATCGCGGCGATTAGCGTAATCGGACTTGTTTTTTTGCTGGCTAATAACGGACAAATCATCAAGGACAAAAATCTTGCCGGCAACACCGAACAAGCCGCAGAGCAGCCCGGCAATAATCTGCCCTCAGAACAACCCTCTCAAGCCGGAGACAAAATCGAAATAACCAACGCCGACCATATCAGAGGAGACAAAAACGCGCCAATTACCTTAGTTGAATATTCTGACTTTCAATGCCCCTATTGCAAAAAATTCAACCCTACTATGCAACAGGTTATGCAGGAATATAGCGGAAAAGTGCGCTGGGTCTATCGGCATTTTCCGCTTTCTTTTCACCAGAATGCTCAAAAATCAGCCGAAGCTTCCGAGTGCGCGGGCGAGCAGAATAAATTCTGGGAATACTCTGACAAATTATTCGAGAACTCGCAGGCTGATGGAACAGGGCTTAACACAGACGATCTAAAAAGATACGCAAAAGAATTAGGGCTTAATACCAGCAAATTCAATGATTGTCTGGCAAGCGGAAAGTTCACCAGCAAGGTTAATGCCGATATGGCTTCTGGCCAAGCGGCTGGCATTAGCGGCACACCCGGCACAATTCTCATTGACAAAAACGGCAATACCCAATTGATTTCAGGAGCATTGCCGTATGAGCAGATTAAGGCAAAAATTGACGCCGCGTTATAACCACCAACGAGAGGGGTTTCCTCAATCAAGTGGAAGCCCCTCTCGGCAATCAAATTATGGACCTAGAAAAAACCAGAAAGGATTTCCCTTCGCTTCAAGAAATAGTCAACGGAAAACCGGTTATCTATTTTGACAATGCCTGTTCAAGTTTAAGGCCGTTGGCAGTGATAGAAGCGATGAATGAATACTATCGAAAATATCCCGCTTGCGGCGGGAGAAGCATGCACAAGCTGGGAGAGACGGTCACAAACAAGATTGACGAGACCAGAAACATTGTCGCTAAATTCATCAAAGCAAAAAGGAAGGAGGAAATAATTTTTGCCCGCAACACTACCGAGGGCATAAACTTAGTCGCCCATTCCTTAGGTTTAAAGCGAGGCGATATTGTTTTAACAACTGACAAAGAACACAACTCTAATTTAATTCCCTGGCAAATAATGGCAGAGAAAGAAGGAATTATCCATAAAATAGTGCCTTCAAAAGATGACAACACTTTTGATTTGGATGGTTTTCAAAAAATAATGAGCGAGCAGATAAAGTTGGTTTCAATGGTTTATACTTCCAATTTAGACGGTGTGAGCATTCCCGCCCAAGAAATAATAAAAATTGCCCATCAGTTTGGAGCAAAAGTTTTACTGGATGCTGCACAGACAGCTTCCCATCAAGAAATTGATGTCTCAAAACTGGATGCGGATTTTTTGGCTTTTTCGGGTCACAAAATGCTTGGGCCTTCGGGAACCGGCGTATTATACGGGAAATATCATATTTTGGAAACACTGGAGCCATTTTTAGCCGGGGGCAACACTGTTGAATACTCCACTTATGAAAATCATAAGCTGTTGCCGCCGCCGGAAAGATTTGAAGCCGGCTTGCAAGATTACGCGGGAATAATCGGGCTCGGAGAGGCGGTAAAATATCTGGAGAAAATCGGTTTTGAAAATATCGCCAAGCGCGAATATGAGCTGAATAAATTCATTACCGAGGAAATAATCAAAATCCCCAAATTGAAAATTATCGGCCCTCTTGACCCAGCTTCACGCGGAGGAGTTATCTCATTTTACATTGAAGGCATTGATCCCCACCAAATAACTCTGATTTTGGACGAAACCGCCAATATCATGATCCGCTCTGGCCAGCATTGCGTCCATTCCTGGTTTGCTTCCCGCCAAATCAATGGATCGGCACGAGTTTCCTTGTATTTTTATAACACAAAAGAAGAGGCGGAAATTTTTGTTGAGACTTTAAACAAAATTGTAAAACTATATTCTTAATCTATGTTCTGCATAATCGCTTTAATTGTTTTTTCGGTCTTAGGAATCTTCAGTGCCACTCATCGCGCTTTGGCAGCCGAAGCATTTGATTGCGTTTTTAGAAAAATTACCTTTAGACCGTGCGATACTGGTTTCAAAGAAAAAATAAAAGGCAAGCTTGTTGGTAAACTTTTGGACAGGTCGGCTTTTGTCGCCCGTGTTTTCAATCGGTATTTTGAATTGATTTCTTGGATCTTCTTTATTTTGATGCTCGGAAGCACTTTTTATGTGGTCAAAGGCGGATATAATTACTATCTTTATGGCAGTTGCAACGGCTTGAACCAAAGCGGATTTTGCATCCTTGATCCCGCTGGTCAGAATAACAAGATTTCAGAGGTCAATGCTCAATGCAGTGCCGAAAAGCCAACCGAGAAAAATCTGACATTAAGCGGAGTTAATCTTGATCTATTTCCTACTAAAAATGTCGGCTCGGAGGACACTATTGTTTTTATCGGTTGCTATGGTTGCGACTATACGCGTAAATCCCACCCAGTTATTCAAAAACTCATAAATAAAAAGAATGTAAATTATATCTTTGCTCATTACGCGGTCAAAGATGGGACTGATTATTTGTCCACACTTGGCTATTGCGCTTATCAACAAGACAAAGAGAAATTCTGGAAGTTTAACGATACTCTGTTTTCCGAAGATAAAGAAAAATTGAGCGATAGAACCAACACAGACGCTTTGATATCAAGCCTTGGTTTTGATACAACAAAAATAAAGGAATGCGTTGAAAGTCCGCAAACTAAAATGGCGGTAGAAAAACAATCTGCGGAAATCCAGAAAACGCATCTCTACGGCACGCCAACCATTTTTATAAACGGCGAAGCTCTTGTCGGCCCTAAGCCATATAGAGTTTACGAGAGAATGCTCAAAAATAATTAAGAAAAAAATTATGGAAAACTGCATTGAAAAAACTTGCGACTCCTGCGAACCATCTCAATTCTCAACTGATTCAACAATAAATTGGAAAAAGACGCTCACCATTATTTCTGGCGCAGTACTGCTTTTAGCTTTTGCCGGAAGATATTTTGCGTTGCCGGAAAGCGCCGTAAAATCTCTTTATCTGATTTCAATTTTTTCTGGCGGCTATTTTGTTTTCTTGGGAGCGATCAAGGGATTTTTTAAAAAGCGATTTTTGAACATTGATTTTCTGGTAGTTGTGGCGGCGGTCGGCGCACTGTATATCAATCAACTGGCTGAAGCGGCTGCGGTGGTATTTTTCTTTTCCTTGGCCGAAATGCTTGAGGAATTCGGAGTTGAACGCTCGCGTAAAGCGCTTGAAGCTTTGATAAAAAAATCTCCACAAACCGCCATTTTATTAGACGGCAGAAAAGTACCAGTTGATGAAGTGAAGATAAAAGAGATTGTTATTGTTCGCCCCGGCGATCTCATTCCGCTTGACGGCGTAGTAATCAAAGGAAATTCTTCAGTTGATGAGGCAGCAATTACGGGCGAATCGGTACCGAAAGACAAGCGAGAAAAGGATGCTGTTTTCGCTGGCACTATGAATTTGAATGGCTATTTGGAAATTGAGGTAACCAAAGAAAGCAAAAATTCCACTTTCTCAAAAATCATTGAACTGGTTGACAAAGCCCAGCGGTCGCGCGCGCCGGCGCAGGAATTTATTGATCGTTTTGCTAAATATTATACCCCAACGGCAGTTGGCGGCGCTGTTCTCATAGCGGCCGTTCCTCCACTATTTTTTGGCGGCGCATTTATAGAATGGTTATATCGGGCTTTGGTACTTCTGGTCATTGCCTGTCCCTGCGCTTTGGTGATTTCCACGCCGATATCCATTGCCTCGGCAACTGGCGGAGCTTCACGTCGCGGCGTTTTGGTAAAAGGCGGAAAGTATTTGGAACTATTGGGCAAACTGAAAGCTGTCGCCTTTGATAAAACAAGAACGCTCACTTATGGTGAGCCAGTCGTTTCCGATGTTATTACTTTCAACGGTTTTTCCGAAGAAGAAGTTTTGGCTGATGCCGCGGGAATAGAAAAATTTTCCTCGCATCCTTTATCTAAGAGTATTTTGGATTTTGTCCAAGAGCGCGGAGTTACTCCTCATGCAATGAAACGATACGAGAACATCGCCGGCAAGGGCGGCAAGGCGGCTTGTCTTGTCTGCAATGACTTGGAACATTGCGTTGGAAATCTTAAACTTATCGGCGCAAACAGCGTCACCACTGAAGAAATTTTAAAGAAAACAGAAAAGTTGGAAAAAGAAGGAAAAACCGTAGTGCTGGTCAGCGAAGCAAATCAAGTGATGGGCGCTTTGGCAATTTCAGACAAAATAAGGCCGGAGTCAAAAGAGGCAATCCAGAAATTAAATGGTCTCGGCCTGGAAACCGCTATTTTAACTGGCGATAATTCCCATACGGCCAATTTTGTTGCGCAAGAACTCGGAGTTAAGAAAGTTTACGCTTCTCTCTTGCCTAACGAAAAAGTTCAAAAAATTGAGGAGCTGAAGAAACAACACGGCTACGCCGCAATGGTCGGCGATGGAGTAAATGATGCGCCTTCGCTTGTAACTTCTACAGTCGGCATTGCCATGGGCGTTGGTGGTTCTGACGCGGCAATTGAAACAGCTGATGTCGCCCTAATGAATAGCAATCTTCTCAATGTCTCCTACGCAATAACGCTCGGTAGAAAAACATTAAAGACAATCAAACAAAACATCACTGTTTCGTTGACGGTCAAAGCTATTTTTTTAATTCTTGCTATTTTCGGTTTTACATATTTGGAATATGCCATCGGCGCAGATTCAGGTGTAGCGTTTTTGGTTATACTGAATAGTTTGAAACTTTTCCGTTTTGAGATATAATAAATCTATATTTGGCTGCCCGTCCGCCAAAAAATCGGGCAAAGCCCGCAAGCAAGCGGGCAAAAAGGAAGGGGGCCTGAGTGTCATCCCCACCAGGAATTTTTGCCCGCTTGCTCTGCCCCGCGAAGCGGGGCTGGGGGTGGGAATCAATCCGCAAAATCCTCTGGATTTTGCTCAAAATGGGTTCGGATTTCGTCCAGCAAACACCGCCAGATATTTTTTAAAATATTTTGGTATTTGAATTTTGTTAGACTTCGTCAAATTGCGCGAAACAGGACGAAGCGACAGAATTGTTTAAGATTTAATTTAGCAGTTAGGGTTTATTTCGAATTTAGGATTTAGAATTTTGGATTTTATATTGTGGTGGCTATGGTGTAATGGCAGCACAGGAGTCTGTGGAACTCCTAGATTGGGTTCAAATCCCAATAGCCACCCCAAAGAAATTTTAAATGATGATAATATGGATAAATCTTCTGACCAACAATTAATAAAGAAGTGTCTTGGCGGCGATGAAAAATCGCTTGAAATTTTAATTAAAAAATATCTTAAATCAATTTACAGGTTTGCATATCGTTTTGTTGGAAATGTGCAAGACGCAGAAGATATAACCCAAGAAGTTTTTGTCCGAGTATGGAAAAATTTGAGGAAATTTGACAAGCAAAAAAATTTCAAAACCTGGATTTTCAGCATTGCCAGGAATGCATCACTAGATTTTTTGAAAAAGAAAAAGGTTGCGCCATTTTCCGAATTTGAAAACGAAAAAGGACAAAATTTTTTAGCTTACAAATTAATAGATTCTCGCTTGCTACCTGATAAACTCTTTGAAACCATAGAAACGAATGATTTAGTTGCTTCTATGGTTAAAAAAATCCCTTTAAAAGACCAAAAAATTCTATCTTTGCGTTATAATCAGCAATTAACTTTTAAAGAAATCGCAAAATCTTTTGGCGGATCTATTGATACAATTAAAAGCCGGTGTCGGCGAGCACTAATCGTGCTAAAGAAGATTATTGATAATAAGTAGTTAGAACCAAAATCTCTAATTATTTTTAAAAGATGCACCAAAATGCGTCTTTTTTCGTATTAATATAATAGAAATGTATCAAAATATGCATAAAAATCATCGAAATTCATTTACTCAATTGAATTATCCGCAACCCAAAACGGAGCTTTTTGGCAAGATTATGAACCGAATTCATAGAGAACAGAGATTCGTAAGTCTCCGACGCCGATTTGTAATTTTTTCTGTTAGTCTTTTCGGTTCAATTATTGCCTTTATCCCCGCCTTTCAAATGATGCAAAAAGATTTTTTTGGATCTGGTTTTTCCGAATTTTTTTCTTTGATTTTTTCTGATTCGTTAGTGATTATAAAATACTGGCAAAGTTTTATGCTAACTCTTTTGGAAGCACTGCCTGCCGTAAGCATTATTTTATTTTTAGTAGTTATTTGCGCATTCTTTGGTTCGTTGAAATTTTTAGTAAAAAACTTTCGAATAATTTTAAAATTCAAAACTAGCTCCAGCTAACTTCCCCTTATATAAGG
This sequence comes from Patescibacteria group bacterium, assembly GCA_040756075.1. GTDB lineage: Bacteria > Patescibacteriota > JABMPQ01 > JABMPQ01 > JBFLZX01 > JBFLZX01. The sequence continues at coordinate 7,634 of JBFLZX010000032.1, forward strand.
GGAAAAAAGAAGGAATTATAAGTTTTGGTATTTGAACATTTGAATTTAAGTATTGTTTCGAATTTAGAATTTAGAATTTCGGATTTTAATTATATGGACTATAATAAATTATTTAATTCAAAAATATTTAAATTAATAATAGGGGAAATCCTTTTACTTATATTTATTTTATTTATTTTCGCTGTTGGTGTATTTATTGGCACAAAAAAAGCGCGATTTTCTTACCAATGGGGTGAGAATTACCATCGCAATTTTGCTGGCCCTCAAAATGGTTTTTTTGGCGATATTAAGGGAAGATTCGGCGAGAAAGATTTTATTGAAGCCCATGGTGCAATTGGCCAAATTGTCAAGATTGATGGACAAATGATTATTTTAAAAGGCAGAGATAATATAGAAAAATCCATTTTAGTAAATGATAAAACTACCATCAACCGTTTCCGGGAAGAAATCAAATTAGACGATTTAAAAACTGATGATTTGATTGTAGTTATTGGCGACCCAAACAATGCTGGACAGATTGAGGCAAAACTTATTCGCGTAATGCCTTCTCCGTTTGGTGCGTTTGACGTCCCCCTGCCGCCAAATCAGCCGCAAGCCCGGCCTATGAAGCTGTAGTTTTGATTTTTGTTACCTCGCTTTCGCGAGGATTCCACATTCTGGAATCCTCGCGATCGGATGGTTTTATTTTAACTATTATGCTGAAAAAAATTCTTGAATTTATAAAAAAACACAAAATTGCCACTGCTATTATTATACTAATATTAATCATTGCAAGTTATGGAATCTATAAAAATATCAAAAGCAAAAAAAGTGAAACTCGTTATGTGCTTGGCAGTGTAGAAAAAGGAACTTTAACTTCTTCAATTTCTGGTACGGGCCAAGTTTCAGAAACAGAAAAAGTGGATATTAAGCCTGCATCTTCTGGCACAGTATCGGAAATTTATGTAACAAACGGCCAAATAGTGAAAAAAGGAGAAACTTTGGTTGTTTTAGATCAAAGTGATGCCTTGGCCTCGCTTAATCAGGCTCAAGCTTCACTAAAAAGCGCGCAGGCAAATTATGATAAAGTTTTAGCCGGTACTGCTAGTGAAGATATTGCAGTGGCACAAATGGCAGTAAAGTCAGCACAGAATAATTTAGATAACGCTAAGGAAAGTTATAAAAACACAGTAACACAACAAAAAACTGCAGTGAGTAATTCTTATACAGTTCTACTTAATTCAGGAATTTCCGGATCTTCTGGATCTGGATATGAAAGCTCTGCAAGCAATATGGTCGCTGCCGCGGATAACACTTCAACCGCGACAGTTTCTTTGACTGGATCATATTCTTCTACAAAAACAGGAACGTATAAAGTAACTGTGCAAACAAATAGTACGGGCTTTGATTATGTAATTAGCGGTTTAGAAAAAGCTCAAGGGGCACTCATACAAGGTAGTACGCAAGCGTTTGGTAAAAATGGACTTTATCTTGTTACGTCAAGTACTGGAACTTTTATCAACGGCAACAGCTGGACCATGGATGTGCCAAATAAATTAGCCAATAATTATTTATCAAATTATAATTCTTATCAAACCGCGCTAAAGTCGCAGAGCGCGGCATTAAATTCCGCAGAAAACAATATTCAAAATGCGCAAATTGCTTTGGAACAAGCGCAAGCCTCTTTAAAAGTTAAACAGGCAACGGCCAAACCATCGGATATTGCTGCCGCAGAAGCACAAGTCGCTAGTGCCTATTCGCAACTTCAAAACGCACAGAATAATTACGACGATACAATTATTAAAGCGCCATTTGATGGAATTATCACTACCATGGATTTACAAATTGGTGATGAGTTTGGTGCTAGTTCGGGGGGAAGCTCGAGCTCTAGTTCTAGCTCTAGTACCACCTCGACTAGTACCTCAGTGTTAACATTAGCAACAAAAGAAAAAATGGCAGTAATTTCTCTAAATGAGGTAGATGTAACAAAAATTAAAACTGGACAAAAAGCAACATTAACTTTTGATGCAATTGAAGATTTAAGCATTACTGGAAAGGTGATAGAAGTGGACGCATCGGGCACTGTATCGCAAGGAGTGGTAAGTTATAACGCAAAAATTTCTTTAGATACTTTAGATGAGCGCATCAAGTCGGGTATGAGCGTGTCAGCTACGGTGATTACAGATATTAAACAAAATGTTTTGTATGTTCCAAGTTCAGCGGTAAAAGTTTCTAACGGTACGTATTATGTTGAAGTGCCAAGCGAAAAGGTGGATGGGGCGAATTCATTTGATACTGACGGAATAAATTTGAAAAAATCTCTGCAGCAAAAAACCGTGGAAATCGGAATTATCAGTGATACATCTACCGAAATTACTAGTGGTTTAAATGAAGGCGATCAGATTATTTATAAAACTATTACGTCTTCAACAAAAAGCAGTTCATCTTCTAATTCGAATCAGCGCAATATGTTTCAAATTCCGAACATGAGAAGTGGGGAAGGACGCACAAGTGGTATGAGTGGACAAATAATTCCGAGGTATTAAATAAGAGTAGGCGGCCCGACGTAAGTCGGGCCGCCCGCCCAAAAATAATGATTGATTGCAAAAATATTTCTAAAACCTATCAAACTGGTACAACTAAAACGACAGTTCTCAAAAATATTTCTTTCCAAATTAAGGATAGTGAATTTGTTGCAATTATGGGACCGTCTGGTTCAGGAAAATCAACGCTGATGCATATTTTGGGAGTTTTAGATATGCCGACTAGCGGCGAATATTTTTTTGACGGCAAAAACGTTTCTAAATTTTCTGATGATAAACTGGCAGATATCCGAAAAAACAAAATTGGTTTTGTTTTTCAGTCATTTAATTTATTGCCACGCACCACGGTTTTGCGAAATGTTATGTTGCCCCTGATTTATAATGATGTACCTCAAGAAAAAAGAGAGAAATTGGCCAAAGAATCTTTAAAAAACTCCGGACTTGACGAATCACATTTTAGTCATCTTTCCAATCAGCTTTCTGGCGGCCAAATGCAGAGAGTAGCCATTGCGCGCGCCCTAGTCAATAATCCTTTGCTTATTTTGGCTGATGAGCCAACGGGAAATCTTGATAGTAAAACTGGCGATGTTATTCTCAAAAACCTTCAAAATTTAAACAAACAAGGTCGAACAATTATTTTGATCACTCACGAAAAATATATTGCCGAACACGCTAAAAGAATAATTTTTATTAGAGATGGAGAAATTATAGAAGACACAACCAATCATCGATCGGAAATGGTTCAAGAAATCCGCGAATAAAAATCCAAAATCCAAAGCCCAAATGTCAAATGAATGCCAAATGACTAAATGTCAGATTTTGTTATTTAAATTTTGGATTAAAGGCGACTATTTGGAGCCTTTAACGGGCAACAACTTTAATATAAATTTTAAAAAGGGGGAAAGTTGCCCAGAAACTTGATTTGATATTTGGATTTTGACATTTGGATTTCTAGTTATGCTAATTTCAGACTTATTCCAAGAAACATATTCCGCATTAACTGCCAGCAAGGTGCGCTCGGGTTTGACAACTTTGGGCATTGTTATTGGTATTGGTTCGGTTATTGCAATGATTTCAATTGGTCAAGGTGCACAAGAAAATATCCAATCTAACATTGAAGCCCTTGGTTCAAATTTGATTACTATTAGGCCGGGAATACAGCGAAGCCAGGGCTATCAAGCGAGTTCTGGCCGGGGCTCGTCGCAAACTTTGTCTTTGGAAGATACAAAGGCCATTGAGAGTGAAATTAGTCAAGTAAAAACTGTAGCGCCAGAACTTTCTAGCCGCTATCAAGTGACGGCCAAGGGTGCTAACACAAACACACAAATAGTGGGCGTAACTAACGTTTATGCTTCGGTGAAAAAAATTGAAATTGGAGAAGGAAGTTTTATTTCAAATCAGAATGTATCTAGTATGAGCAAAATTGCGGTTCTTGGGCCAACCACGCGCGACGATCTTTTTGGTGAAAATGCCGCAAGTGTAATCGGACAAAGTATCCGCATTAATGGTATAGAATTTAAAGTTATAGGCATTACTAAGACAAAAGGCGGTACGGGCTTTGGCAGTCAGGACGATATGATTTTTATTCCGCTTTCAACTGCTCAAAGATTTTTAGTAGGAAAAAATTACTTAAGCACAATTAATGTTGAGGCGGAGAATCAAGAATCAATGTCTATGGTGCAAGAAGAAATAACCTCACTTTTACTTAGCCGCCATCATATTTCCGATCCGGAGTCCGCGGATTTTAGTGTAATGAACCAAGCGGATATGGTTTCGAGTATGTCTTCAATTACTCAGACGCTGACGATTTTACTCGGCTCAATTGCGGGCATTTCGTTAATTGTTGGCGGCATTGGGATTATGAATATGATGCTTACAACTGTGACTGAGCGCACGCGCGAGATTGGTTTGCGTAAAGCAATTGGCGCAAAGAAAAAAGATATTAGTTTACAATTTTTGGCCGAGGCCGTAACTTTGACTTTTATTGGTGGATTTTTAGGAATAATTTTAGGCTGGTTGATTTCTTTAACTATCGCCCAATTTAGCAGTCTTACAACAAAAGTTTCACTTGCTTCAGTGGTTTTGGCTTTTAGTGTTTCCGCGGCTATCGGTATTATTTTTGGTTATTACCCGGCGCGGCGGGCAGCCAATCTTAATCCAATTGAAGCGTTGAGATATGAGTAATAATTATTTTGTCATTCCGAGGTTGAAAGCGACCATTAGGAGTTCTCAACGGGTAGCTACAATAATATTAATTATATAAAGAAAAGCTGCCCAGTGGATGAGGAATCTCATGGCCGTGGGATCCTTCGGTCTTCGGCCTCAGGATGACTATTAAAAAACCATGAAAAAAACATTACTAATTGTCATTGTTGTGGCACTTTTAGTCGGCGGCGGGGCATTCTGGGGAGGAATGAAATATGCTAACAGCAAAAATTCGCGCAATGGATCTTTACAAAGGAATCTTAGTAATTTAATGCCTGAACAACGCCAACAAAGAATGGCTCAATTTGGTGCTCGTGTGGGCAATGGTCAAAATGGAGGAAGTTTTGTCAGCGGTGACATTATTTCTAAAGATGACAAAAGTATTACAGTCAAACTTCCCGACGGAGGTTCAAAAATTATTTTCTTTTCTGATTCTACTCAAATTATGAAATCAACAAAGGGAGATCCGAAAGATCTTGAGAATGGTAAAACAGTGATGGCGAATGGCAAAGCGAATTCTGACGGAAGCATTAATGCCGAAACAATCCAAGTAAGGCCAGAAAATGTTAAGCCGTAACTGCGCAAGCTAAATCTGTTATTGTGGCGAAAGATCTGGTATATAAATATATCTTAGCTGTTGAAACACAGTTCTAATAACTCTCCACCAAGCCACCTTGGGTCTAAACATAAGTTGAGAAGTTGAGGCCCGAGGAAAAAACATCTCGCTGATAAGGCGAGGTGTTTTTTGTATAAAAAAACTACGCAGGGTTTGCGCAGAAGAAAAATAGATTAATCTTTTTTAATTTGAAAAATCTACAAGCCTCCATGTCATTGAAACTAAGCCATCTATTCTTTGTTCTAGACGAACTAGACCCTTGCCTTTTTCAAACCACATATCTTCAATAAAGGCTTTATCAAGATAATCTGGCGGTCTGCCCGGCCTTGAATCAGCCGCATTTACAGTTCTCCGCAAGTGAAGTCTGGACGCCTCTATTCCTATAAATAAAATGTAAATTTCTTCCGAATATCCAATTCGGACATTGCTGGCAAGGAAAATAGGGTGGCTTGAATAGCCATCTTGTTTTATATCAAACAGTCCAAAATTCTTTGGAGAGTAAACTACTATTTCTTCTATTACTATTGCGCCAAGATAACTCGTTTGCCGCCATGAGACTTTCTTTCCATGTTTAAAAATACCCAATTCATCTTCTTCAATTGCAAGTTCTACGTTTTCAGAAGATGATTCAAGATCTGCCGCCGTCTTCTTTTTGATTTTTATAATTAGTCGGAAAGTTTTCGGCGGTTTGTTGTTTGAGCCGACAAGAGTTGAAAATCTGCCCTTAACTAATTGAACCAACGTCTGTCCGTTATTTTCTGTCCAATAATTAGTTTGCTGCCGTAACGGTTCAGTTTCGCCTATTGTAATTTCATATACCCACCTTGTGCCAATTCCTGTGGGAAAATAATCATTTATTAATTTTTCTGCTTCTTCCGCTCTTTCCGGAGTTAAGGAGGGTGGCCCTGGCGGTATGAAATGTGTTATTGTTGGTGGTGAATATGGCGGAACCGATGGCACATTTGGAGGACTTAAAGCCTTTTTATAGTTTTCTGCCCAAGTTGAAAATTCGGCCCATTCTTTATTAGACCAATGTTTTTCTTTTTTACAGCCGCATACACAAATTAAACAAATAAATAAAAACAACAACCATATTTTGTTCATTGTTTTACCTTCGGAGTAAAGTTATCTCTAGAAATTTTGAAGCTCCTTCCAGAAAGTATAATTTCTTGCCCATCATTAGAAAATCTTATTTCGTGAACAAACCCGGGGGCGTTTATTGTCGCTACACACTCTCCTGTTTTAACATTATAAACAGCAACACGAGAGACACCTCCCCCTCCCTGATGTCTATAATGATACATTACCGCGACATAATTACTATCTGGTGACCAGGCTAAACCCTTAAGGTCATTACTAAAGTTGCCGGTTTCTATAATTCTTAATTCTGTTCCGTCTGTTTGGAAAATACCAATCCTGCCCTGATTATAAGGATCAACTTCTTTAGCAAACATTGTGTCGTCTGGTGAATAGGCTTTTTCTCCAAAACTGACAGACCCATGAGGAGAATTAAACGAGGTTTTCTTTTCACAGTTATATAAATTAATACCAACCAAACTTATCAGAATAATGAGCCGTAACAATAGATATGAGTTCTTCGTCTTAGCCATAAACTACCTCCTTGAGACGTTTCTGTAATAAAAGGTGCGAATCCATCTTTATTCTATTATAAAAGGACTAGTTTTGTCAACAAAATAAAAGCACTTATAAAAAGTGCTTTAAGAAATAAAAAATGTTGTTGCTAAATTTTATTTTGTAATTACCCGTTTAAATGTCGGCACAGCGATGGTCAAAGTAACTACACCAAAGATAAGTAAACCCCGTTAGAATGGGCGAGGCATTAAACCCCGCCCATTCTTCAAGGTCCGTTATCCGACATTGGCAGCGTCCCCGCCCCAGAGGGGCGGGGTATTCTAACGGGGTAAAATGAAAATATCAGCTTTGACCGCGCCAATGCCTGCGCCTAAAACCATAATTTTGCGTAAAGCACTAATCGCATAAGTCAAAGGAATTATATAAGCAATTTTTTACAATTCAAACCAGACCTGAAAATATAGAGCAGTGATTATTTTAACCCATTAAGTCATTTAATTCCGTTTGCGCGAATACCTCGCCGCTCTTGCTTTGAGATCAAAAAAATTAGAGCCTTTTGTTTTGATTCACCCTGATCCATCGGATGCATCGGGATCGAAAGGCGCGTAGGATTTATTAAATCTCTCTAAAAATAGAGGGGTTTTTGATATTAACTTTATATTTTTAGTAGATTACAGTAAAAAATTTGTTTGCAATTTTTTATTTTTTTGATTAAATTAGATAGAGATATATTTTGACAAATAGGTTGAATTTAATCTATTAAAAGAAGTTAAAAACGAGCTGGCGCAGCTTTCGATAGCCAGCCGCAATAAATATCGCTAATAGACGTCCTGCGTTATTTTTTCTTAAAATTTTATCAGCCTTTGGGGATGTGGCGGAATTGGCAGACGCGCTAGGTTTAGGACCTAGTGGTAGCAATACCATGAGAGTTCGACTCTCTCCATCCCCATTTTAAAAATCTATAAAAAAAATCCTGCGAAATCTGCAGGAATTTTTATATTATCTTTTTGTA
>JBFLZX010000033.1:0-12957 GCA_040756075.1 Patescibacteria group bacterium
ATTATTTTAAAACTTTTAATTACTTAATGGCTAAAAAGTGGGGGGCGAGCGAACCGAAAATATAGTAGAGGAGCGAAGTCCTTCTTCTGCTCTATATAAACGAATAATAATTTGGATGAATAATTGTTGTTGTTTGACACTAAATTATTCTAGTTTTATAATTAATTTAGCTAAAAATAGCTATGACAACAAACAAAATTTATTCCCAACACCAAAAAATTGGCATGGGGATGTATGATGTTGTAATTATTGGTTCAGGTCCAGCGGGGTTAGCCGCTGGGATTTACAGCGCCCGTTATAAATTAAATTCTTTGATTATTGGCAAAGAATTTGGCGGGGCTTGTGCAACGTCGCATCAGATTGAAAATTATCTTGGTTTTATTTCGATTTCCGGCGCTGATTTAGCAAAAAAATTTATTGAACACGTAAAAAATTATAATATCGAAATAATCAATAATGAAGTAAAAGGAATTGTACGTGAGGCGGGAATTTTTATTATTCATACACCTTCACAAAGATATCAAGCAAAGACGATTATTTTAGCAAGCGGAACACAAAGGAAAAAATTAAATATTCCTGGAGAGGCTGAATTTCTGGGCAGGGGAGTGAGTTACTGTGCAACCTGCGATTGCCGATTTTTTAAAAATAAAGTTGCGGCAGTAATCGGCGGAAGTGATGCAGCAGTGACCTCTGCGCTTTTGCTCGCAGAATACGCAAAAAAAGTTCATATTATTTTACGTCGAGATGTATTTCGCGCTGAGCCAATTTGGGTTGAAAAATTAAATCAAAATTCAAAAATCGAAAAAATTTTAAATACACAAGTTGTAAAAATTTTAGGTGATAAAATTGTAAAGTCACTAGAATTGAGTCGTGAATTTAATGGCAAGAAGAATTTAGCAGTTGATGGAATTTTTATTGAAATTGGTACTGTGCCTGCATCAATTATCGCAAACAATTTAGGTGTAACGACAACAAAAGAAGAATTAATTGAAGTTGACAAAGACTGCGTAACAAATATTACAGGTTGTTTTGCTGCCGGGGATATTACCACTGCCAGTAATCTAAAACAAATTATTACTGCTGCCGCCCAAGGTGCGATTGCGGCGACTTCGGCGTATAAATATATTCAAAAATTAAAAAAATAAAGTCATTCCGAGCGCGCAGCGAGGAATCTCGCCCGAATGGGCGAATGGTGGAATTCTCGCATTTCTGCCTTGCCGGCAGGCAGGCGCGAGAGATTCTTCACTTCGTTCAGAATGACACGATTTTTGTGAAAACAGAAAAAGAATATCAAAACAAAATTTATCTCTTTCTAGATAAATTTTTGCGTAGAAAGACAAATGAGGCAAAAAAGGAAGCGGCGCAAACTTATTATTTTCTTGATAATTTACAGAAATATATTGCACGAAATAGAATAAAAGAACCTATTTTTCCGGCAGCGCTTGATTTAAATATATGCGCGAGTTTAACATTAATTAAGCATTTTTTTACAATTTTTGATGCGTTAACATGGAAAAAATCGGCGCTTAAAAATGATTTAACGCAAAATATTTTTAAAAAATATCAAAATGATAAAACAAAAAATGATCCGCAGCATATTGCTTTTTCACAGGTTTTAATTTTGGGAGATATTGTTTCTGGTTTTGCTTATGAGCTTGTTTTAATTTCAAAATTTTCGGATCAGCAAAAGGTCAAAATTTTAGAAGAAATAAACAATATTATAAAATGGCATGAAATTGAAAAATTGTCTGGAAAGAAAAAATTTGATTATTTTACTAAAGGTGTAGAAAAAATCGCATTTTTAGTTGTCCATAAAATACATAGAAATTAATATTGCAAAGCATACCGGATTTTATTTTGGCATTGATGAAATTTTGATGAATTTTGGGTGTTGTCATTTTACAACGGTCGTGTATTTTTGACAACGATCACGGTTTTTCAATTTTATTGTTTTATGAAAAATATCGTCATTTTAGGTTCAACAGGTTCAATTGGCAGGCAAACATTAGAAGTTGCAAAAAAATTAAATTACAAAGTTTTTGGCATTTCATGTCAGAATAATTTCGATGTTTTAAAAAAACAGATTTTAGAATTTCGACCAGAATATGCGTTAATAGCAAATGGCGGAAAATTTGGCAATAAGATCGACAAAACAAAAATTTTATATGGCCCCGGGAGTTTTAAAAAATTAGTTTCGCATAAAAAAATTGATTTAGTAGTTAATGCCTTAGTTGGCGCAGCTGGGATTTTGCCGAGTTATTGGACTTTGCAAGCAAAAAAAGATTTAGCCTTAGCGAATAAAGAAAGTTTAGTTTGTGCAGGCAATATAATAATAAAAGCCGCTAAAAAAAACAAAGTAAAAATTCTGCCAATTGATTCTGAACATTCAGCGATTTGGCAATGTTTGCAAGGCGAAAATAAAAAAAATATTAAAAAAATAATTTTGACTTGTTCTGGCGGTCCGTTTTTTGGCAAAAGCCGCGCCAAATTAAAAAATGTAAAAATAAAACAAGTTTTAAATCATCCAACCTGGCAAATGGGCAAAAAAATTACTGTTGACAGCGCAACTTTAATGAATAAAGGATTTGAAATAATTGAAGCCTGTCATTTATTTAATGTCTCTTTGGAAAAAATTAAAGTTATTGTCCATCCCGAAAGTATTATTCATTCAATGGTTGAATTTTATGACGGAAGTATTAAGGCGCAAATTAGCTCTCCGGATATGAGAGTGCCAATTCAATATGCTTTGACTTGGCCAGAAAGAAAAAACGGAGGACTAGTAAAAGATTTGAATTTTATAGATTTAAAGATTAATTTTAAAAAACCAGATATAAAAACATTTTTTTGTTTAGATCTGGCCCGAAAAGCTTTTAAAATTAGCGGGACCGCGCCGGCGGTTTTGAATGCCGCAAATGAAGAAGCAGTTAAATTATTTTTGACAGGGAAAATTAAATTTTTAGACATTGAAAGAATAAATAAGCAGATAATGAGTCAACATAAAGTCGTGAAAAATCCTAAATTAAATGATATTTTAAAAGCAGATAAATGGGCAAGAAAGAAATTAAAACTTAAAGAGTCTAATCTTTTTGCCATGGCAAAAAGATTAGACAAACTTTAATTATTATTAAATCTAAAATTTTTTATGATTTTTGTTATTATTGTTGCTGCTGGTAAAGGAAAAAGAATGAAGGCAGGAAAAAATAAAGTTTTTTTGGAAGTTGTGGGAAAGCCAATGATTTATTGGACAATTTTGAATTTTGAGCAAAATTCGGAGATCGATGGAATTTTATTAGTCACGGCTAAAAATGACATTTCTAAACTTAGAAAAATAGTTGATAAATACAGATTTAAAAAAATTTTGAATGTGATCGTCGGGGGTAAAGAAAGGCAGGATAGTTCATTTGCAGCGCTGAAGGGTTTAAAAAAAATTGGCGCAAAAAATAATGATCTTGTTTTAATTCATAACGGCGCAAATCCTTTAGTTGATAAAAAAACAATTTCTGATGTAATTTTTGCGACAAAGAAGCGCGGTGCGGCAGTTTGTGGGTTTCAAGCGCAAGATACGATTAAAGAATCACGCTCCGGGAGTGTGAAAAAAACTTTAGATCGCGAAAAATTATGGCAGATTCAGACGCCGCAGGGGGCAAGGTTTGGTATTTTTTGGAAAGCTTTTTTGAAAGCAAAAGCTGATAAGTTTTTAGGAACCGATGATGCAGTGTTGGTAGAGAGATTAGGCAGACAAGTAAAAATTGTTAAATCTCCTGTCGACAATATCAAAGTGACTTATCCGGAAGATTTGGAATTCGTTAAAAATAAATTAAAATTGAATCTAGCATCTTGAATCTCGTATCTTAAGTCGGATACTGAATTAAAAAAATCCAAATCCAAAATTACAAATCACAAATAAATTCAAATAATTAAATTCAAAATTCTAAACGTTTTGGATTTTAAACATTCGAATTTTGAATTTATTTGGAATTTAATGCTTGTAATTTGGTGCTTAAATTTTTATTCCGAATTCCATTCTAGATTCCAGTTACCAGATTCGAGATTCATTAATTAATTTTTTATGCAATTTAGAGTTGGTTTGGGCCAAGATTCACACCGCATTAAAGATTTTGAACAGGGAGCGAAAAATCCAAAACCATTAGTTTTGGCTGGAGTAATAGTTGCTGAAGATTTAACGAGCAGCGCAAATTCTGATGGTGATGTGATTGCGCATGCATTATGCAATGCATTATCTTCAGCTTGTGGCGGCAGGTCAATTAGTTTTTATGCTGATCCGATGTGCGAGGCAGGAGTAATTGATAGTTTTGAATATATAAAAGAAATTTTAAAAAAAGAAGTAAGAGCAAAGGGCTTTAAAGTTAATAATGTTAGTATCGCAGTTGAGGCAGGAAGGCCGAAATTAGAAAGATTTCATGATCAGATGAAAGCGAATTTGGCAAAAGTTTTAGATGTTGATGTTGATCAAATAGGCATTACTTTTACATCAGGAGAAAAATTAACGCCATTTGGAAAAGGAGAAGGGATCCAAGTTTTTTGTGTAGTGAGTTTAATAAAAGAATAGACTATTGAAAAAATAGTCTTTTTTGTATGAATAATTTGTATAAAAAAGTTGGAAAATTCGTGGTTGATTCGTTTCACGCGGCAAATCGAAATCATGAAATTCCGCATTTTAAACGGACAGTTTTTTGGCTTTTAAAATTAAGGCCTCGCGCAGATGAGGCGTTAAAGATCGCGGCAATTAGCCATGATATCGAAAGAGCATTTAGAAGAAAGGATATGAAAGAAAAACGAAAAAAATATCCTCTTGCTTCAAAGAAATATTATGATCCACATGAAAAGCGGGGAGCAGAAATTATTGGGAAATTTTTGAAAAAGCAAGGGGCTGATAGAGAAATGATCACCAGAGTTAAAATGCTGGTTTCAGAACATGAAGAAGGCGGAAACAAAGATCAGAATTTATTAAAAGATGCGGATAATATTAGTTTTTTCGAAAATAATGTTAGTCATTTTTTGCCAATAAGGTCTGGCGATGAAATGGCAGGGCAAAAAGTAAGGGAAAAATTTGACTGGATGTTTGGACGAATTACTTTTGATAAGGCGAAAAAAATTGCATTGCCGATGTATAAGAAAGCAATAAATAGATTAGAATCTATTAAATAATATTCGTGGCATTCGGATACCATTCGTATATTTGGATTATAATATATGAAATCAATTAAATTAAATGCTTTTGCGAAATTAAATTTAAGCTTGAATGTTTTGTCCAAAAAAATTGGCGCGAAATTTCATAAGGTTAAATTTTTAAATTGCGAAATTGCTTCGGCAGATAAAATAAAAATTAAGAAAATAGAACAAAAAACGAAAAGAAAATTTCACATTTCTTGCGGTCGCCAGAAATGTGAAAAAATTGATGAGGGAATTTTAATAAACCTCCACACCAAAACATCTTGTGATGTGGGGGTAAAATGCAAATGGCAGGAGAATGATTGTTATGACAGTTCTTGCCCGGAAAATTGTCTTGCCTATCAAGCAGCAAAATTGCTGCAGAAAAAATTTCCTAAAAAAATTGAAGGAGTGGAAATTACAATTGATAAAAAAATTCCAACAAAAGCAGGATTAGGCAGCGGAAGCGCTGATGCGGCGGCAGTTTTGCGCGGGATGAATAAATTATACAATCTAGAATTAAGCCAAAAAGAATTAATTAAAATTGCAGTCAGGATTGGCATGGATGTATGTTATAGCGTAGTTGGCGGATTGTGTAAAGTTGAAGGAATCGGCGAAAAAATTACGCCGCTAAATCCTAAAATTAGTTCATCTGTTTTATCCGATCGGACGAAACAAGTGAATCTACGAAAATTATATTTGGTGATTGTTGTGCCGAAAATAAAAAAGCCCTCAACTGCCTGGTGCTATCAAAATTTAGATAAACGAAAAATTGGAAAAAATCTGGATAAGTTTGAAAAAATAGTTAATCTTTTGTCAAGACAAAAGAAAATTTCTTCGGTTATCATCAATCTCTATCCATTAAACACTATCCGCTATCTGCATAACGATTTTGAGCCTTTGATTTTTTCACGGTTTCCTGAAGTGCGGAAAATCAAAGAAAAATTATTAGTGCTAGGCGCGGAAAATGCTATTTTAGCTGGATCAGGGTTATCAGTTGTTGGATTTTATATTGAGAAAAATATTGCGCAAAAAGCAATAAATATTATGACAAAGAAATATCAGACATTTTTAGCGAAAATTTTATGATCTCGCGCAAAAAAACACGGAAACTAAAAATTAAGGAATTGACGCTTGGTGGGGATGCGCCGATTGTGGTGCAGTCAATGTGTAATACTGATACGCGGGATGTTGCCGCAACAGTAGCGCAAATTAAAGAATTGGAGGCTTTGGGGTGTGAGTTTGTGCGGGTGGCAGTGCCGGATGTGATTGCGGCGCGTGCAATTGGCGAAATTAAGCGTAAAATTAATATTCCGCTTGTGGCAGATATTCATTTTGATTATAGATTAGCTTTAGAATGCGTAAAACAGGGAATAGACAAATTAAGAATTAATCCCGGAAATATTGGTTCTGAAGAAAAAATCAAAGCTGTAGTTGGGGCGGCAAAAGGTCGAAAAATCCCTATTCGTATTGGAGTAAATTCTGGATCTTTAGAAAAAGATATTTTAAAAAAATATGATGATAAAGTGACAGCTCAAGGAATGGTTGAATCAGCAATGCGCCACATTAATATTTTAGAAAATTTGGATTTTCGCGATATTGTTATTTCGTTAAAAGCCTCAGATGTGCAAAGAACAGTTGAGGCTTATCGCTTATTATCGCAAAAAGTTGATTATCCTTTGCATTTGGGAATTACTGAAGCAGGGACGATTTTTTCTGGGACTGTTAAGTCTTCGATTGGCTTAGGCGCGTTGCTCTTGAGCGGGATTGGTGATACAATAAGGGTATCTTTAACTGCTGATCCTTGTGAGGAAGTGCGGGTAGCGAAAGAAATTTTAAAATCATTAGAACTGCGAAATTTTGGCCGAACAATTATTTCTTGTCCAACTTGCGGCCGGACAGAAATCGATTTGATCCGGCTCGCCCGTGAAGTTGAGCGCAAAACCGAACATATTAAAAAACCAATAAAAATTGCAGTGATGGGCTGTGTGGTAAATGGTCCAGGCGAGGCGCGAGAAGCTGATGTTGGCGTTGCTGGTGGCAAGGGGTGTGGAGTGATATTCAGACACGGTAAAATAATTCGTACGGTTAAAGAAAATAAAATTATTAAATCATTGTTAGAAGAAATTGATAAGCTATAAATTTTTAATGACCAATTTACAATTTTCAATCAATTTTCAATTAAACAATTTCCAAACAATCATTGAAAATTTAAACATTATAGTATTTATTGAAAATTGAAAATTTGAAATTGGAAATTTGGGCACTTTGATTAAAGAATAAATATGCAAAATAGAAAAAGCATTAAAATTCCACAGCATATTGCTATTATCCTCGATGGTAATCGTCGCTGGGCGCGTGAGCATAATTTGTCTATTTATGAAGGTCATTGGCGAGGAATGAAAAATATGGGAAAAATTATAAAAGTTTGCGCGGATTTGGGAGTTAAAATTTTAACAGTTTATGCTTTTTCAACTGAAAACCAAAAAAGATCAGAAGAAGAAAAACAAGGTCTTTTCAAAATTTTTCGGCATATTTTAAAAACTAAGAGAAAGGAATTTAAAAAAAATAGTGTGCGAATAAAAATTTTAGGCGATATTTCTTATTTTCCGCGCGATTTACAAAAAGAGATAATAAAAACTGTAGAATTTTTAAAAGAGGGCAAAAAATTTCAACTTAATGTTGCTTTAAATTATGGAGGAAGAGTAGATATTTTGCAGGCAGTTAAAAAAATCATAGAATCAAAAGTGTCGGCAGAAAATATAACCGAAGATTTAATTTCTAAAAATTTATATACAAGCGGCGATTCGGATCCTGATTTAATTATTCGACCTGGCGGGGAGATGCGGCTTTCAAATTTTTTAATTTGGCAGGCAAGTTACGCGGAATTATATTTCACTTCAAAACTTTGGCCAGAATTTGATGAAAAAGAGCTGGACAAGGCAATAAAGGAGTATGATAGGAGAGAGAGGAGATTTGGACGTTAAATTTTCAATTTTCAAATTCTAATGATCAATCAAATCTCAAATTTCAAATTCCAAACTGTTTGAAAATTGGAATTTGGAATTTGAATGATCATTGAGATTTGAAATTTGGGATTTTGAGTTATGTTTAAATTACTAAACCAAGTTAATTCTCCAGCTGACTTAAAGAGATTAAGTCTTAATCAATTGCCAGCGCTTTCCTGCGAGCTCCGCGATTTTATTATTGAAAATGTTTCTAAAACCGGCGGGCATTTGGCGCCAAATTTAGGAGTAGTGGAATTGACGCTTGCGTTGCATTATATTTTTGAAAGTCCGCGCGATAAAATCATTTGGGATGTTGGGCATCAATGTTATACCCACAAGATTTTGACTGGCCGCAAAAATAGATTTTATACTTTGCGCCAGCAAGACGGAATTTCCGGGTTTCCGGTCCGCGCGGAGTCAGAACATGATATTTTTGGCACGGGCCACGCTTCTACTTCTATTTCTGCGGCATTAGGTTTTGCTTGCGCCCGCGATTTTAAAAAAGAGAAATATAAAGTTTGCGCCGTGATTGGCGATGGCGCAATTAGCGGCGGGATGAGTTTTGAAGCTTTGAATAACGTTGGCGCGGCGAAGCGCGATTTAATTGTCGTATTGAATGATAATAAAATGTCAATTTCACATAATGTTGGCGCACTTTCCGTTTATTTAAATCGTTTGGTTTCTGATCCGCGTTACAATCAATTGCGGGGTCGCGCTCGAAAATTTTTATCTAGATGGCCTTTTGGCCGCGAGGCAGTTAAGGCGGCGCGGAAATTAGAAAGCGCGGTAATGTCGGTTTTAGGCCCCTCATTGCTTTTTGAAGAACTGGGTTTTAAGTATATTGGACCGATTGACGGCCACAATATTCAAGAGCTTCTTACAACTTTTAAAAATGTAAAACAAATCGGCGGTCCAATTTTGGTTCATGTGGTGACAAAAAAAGGCAAAGGTTGTTCTTATGCTGAACATGACGCGACAAAATATCATGGAATTACGCCATTTAACATTAAAAATGGAGAGAAAATTGAAAAGAAAACTCCGCAAATTACATATTCTGAAGTTTTTGTTAATACATTAATTAAGTTAGCGCAAAAAGATAAAAAGATTATTGCCATTACCGCCGCGATGCCGGATGGCACTGGTCTTTCTAAATTTGCAAAATTTTTTCCTGATAGATTTTTTGATGTTGGAATTTGCGAACAGCACGCGGTGACTTTTGCCGCAGGATTAGCGGTGTCTGGTTTTAAGCCGGTTTGCGCTATTTATTCCACTTTCCTGCAAAGAGCTTATGATCAGATAATTCATGATGTTGCGCTGCAAAAGCTGCCAATAATTTTTGCTATAGACCGAGCAGGGATTGTCGGCGATGATGGGCCGACCCATCATGGAGTATTCGACATTTCTTATTTGCGTCATATTCCAAATATGATTGCCGCCGCGCCAAAAGATGAAAATGAATTGCAGAATTTGTTGAAAACAGCAGTGGATTACAAATTAGGACCAATTGCGATTCGTTATCCGCGAGGAGTTGGCGAAGGAGTTGAGTTAGAAGATTTTAAAAAAATTGAAATAGGCAAAGCGGAAGTTTTACAGGAAGGCAAAGATTTGGCAATCGTAGCTTTAGGTTCAATGGTTTATCCTGCATTGCGAGTGGCAAAACTTTTATTAGAACAGGGGATAAGCGCAAAAGTGATTAACGCTCGTTTTGTAAAGCCTTTAGATCGGCAAATAATTTTAGAAGCAGCAAGCTGTGGAAAAATTTTGACTATAGAAGAAAATTCGTTATCTGGCGGATTTGGCTGTGCAGTTTTAGAATGTTTAGAACAAGAGAAAATAAAAAATTTAAAAATTAAACGTCTTGGAATTCCTGATAAATTTATTTCTCACGGGGATGTAAAAATTTTAAAGAATAATCTTGGTTTAGATGAAAAAGGTATATTTAAAGCGGCAGAAGAATTATTAGTTTCAGAAAATATTTTTAGCAGAATATATAACGGTTTAAAAATTAGAAATTGGAAAGTTGGAAGTTAGAGAACTTGGGAAATAAAAGAAATTTTGATCTAATTTCTAGCCTCTAATTTCTAACTTCTAATATAATGAAAATAGTTATTCGCGCCGGAGGCGTCGGAACGCGTCTTTGGCCAAAAAGCCGAGAAGCAAGACCAAAACAACTCCAGGCTCTTATAAGCAATAAAACAATGCTGCGGGAAACAGTTGATCGTGTTTTACCTATTTGCGAACCAGAAGAAATATTTATTTCGACAAATCAAAAATTTATTGATGAAGTTGTCGGTGAATTGCCGGATATACCATTAAAAAATATTATTTCCGAGCCAGAGCGGAAAGATACTGCGCCAGCTTGCGGCTTGGAATCGATTTTTATTGAGAAACGTTTTCCAAATTCTATTGTCGCAAGTTTAGGATCAGATCATTTAATCAAATATCCAAAGAAATTTCATGAAGTATTAAAAATCGCAGGTAAAGCTGTCCAAAATCATCCTGATTATTTATTTTGTTTAGGAGTGAATCCAACTTTTCCATCAACTGGCTATGGCTATATTAAACTTGGAGAAATTATTGACGAAATAAATCATAAAGAAGTTTATCAAGTTGAAAAATTCACGGAAAAACCGGAGGTAAAGACCGCGAAAAAATTTTTATCAAAAGGAGATTATTTGTGGAATGCAAATATGTTTTTATGGAACACAAAGACATTACTTTCTCTGTATAAAAAATTTCTGCCCAAAATGTATAAGGGTTTAGTAAAAATAAAAGATGCGCTTGAAACTAAAAATGAGCAAGAAGTTTTAGAATTTGAATATAAGAAATTTGAAAAAATTGCTATTGATTATGCAATTATTGAAAAAGCGCCGAAAATAGCAGTCATTTCTGTGAATTGCGGTTGGAGTGATATCGGCGACTTTGCTGTTTTAAAAGATGAATTAACAGATTCGGAAAAAGAAAATTTAGTTCAGGGAGAGCATTTAGGAATTGATACAGAAAATTCTTTGATTTACGGAAGGCCCGGAAAAATTATTGCTACTCTCGGCCTTGAAGATATGATTATTATTGATACTGAAGATGCGCTTTTAGTTTGCAAAAAACATCGGGCGCAGGAAGTGAAAAAGATTGTAGAAAAGTTAAAAGAGGAGAAAAAAGAAAAATATTTGTAATAAAAGATCAAAAATCAAAGAACAAAAACCAAAAATATAAATTTTGAAATCTCAAATCTCAATGATCATTCAAATTCCAAATCCTAAATATCAAACAGTTTGAAAATTGATATTTGAGATTTGATTAAACATTAAGATTTAAACATTGGGATTTATAATCTTTAATCTGTGGTTTTGGTTTTTAGTTTTTGCATTTTGATTTTTTGCTATGAAATTTATTAAATATATTTTAGCCATTTTAGTCTTAGTAATCGTCGGCGCAGCAGTTTTTTTATTTTATCAATTTAACAGTGAAAAAAATTCTAGCGATAAGACATTGCATAAATTTGTTATCAAAAAAGGCGAGACAATTTATGGAGTAGCAAAGCGATTAGAAAAAGAAGGTTTAATTGCTGATAATTTTTATTTTCGCCTTTATATTTGGCCGTACCGCTGGCAAGGGAAAGAAGATATTAAAGCCGGCACTTATCAGGTTTCGCCAGCTATGAAATTAAAAACAATTGCTAAAATTTTGATGAATGTTGAAATATCGCAAGAAGATGCCATTACTTTTCCTGAAGGTTGGCGAATAGTTGATATGGCGGAAGCTTTTGCAGATTTTAAAGCAAGTTATTCTATTGAATCAGAAGATCAAAAAGAGGCGCGTAAAAAATACAAAAAAGAATTTATTGATGCGTTAGACCAAGAAAAAAGCTATGAGTACGATTTTTTAAAAGACAAACCGCGCGATGTAAGTCTTGAGGGTTATCTTTTTCCTGATACTTATCGAATTTATCGCGATAGCGCAGCTTCAAATTTAATTAAAAAAATGTTAGCTAATTTTAGTGAAAAGTTAACGCCAGATTTGCGCCAAGAAATCAAAAAGCAGGATAAAACAATCTTTGAGGTTATTACTTTAGCTTCGATTATTCAAAAAGAAGTCGCCAACGAATCAGATATGAAAAAAGTTGCTAGCGTCTATTTAAATCGTTTAAAGCAAGAAATGAATTTGGAATCTGACGCAACAATTACTTATTTGACTGACAAAAAAGATCCCCAACCATCGATTTCTGATACCCAGATTGAATCTCCTTATAACACTTATTTAAATCCCGGCTTGCCTAAAGGTCCGATTTCAAATCCTGGTATGGCGGCGATTTTAGCCGCAATTTATCCAGAAAAACATAATTATCTTTATTTTATTACCCGACTTGATACTGGCGAAGCAATTTTTTCAAAAGATCCAATTGAGCATGTGGAAAATAAAGAAAAATATCTGCCCCATTAGAAGTATATGTAATTAGTGCGTTTGCCGCTGATTTTTAGATTTGCAAAATCAGCGGTTTTGTTTTTGATTCCATAAACTTCTAGCGGAATTTACCAGAATAGATTACGAACTGATTTTTTTTCGTCGCTCTGTGGCGGATAATTCATTGTTCGAACTTTAAAATAAGCTCTACTTTATATTTTATCCCACACCTTTTAAAATACCCCACCGCTCTTGAGGCTGTCTAAAAACTACTGATTGGAGTGACAAATTGAATGAAGTGAAATTTGTTTTGGCTAATATATAACGAAATTCGCTTCACTCATTTCGTCAATCCATCTAAAAGTTAAATTCTTAG
>JBFLZX010000034.1:0-12356 GCA_040756075.1 Patescibacteria group bacterium
TGAAATTACATTAAAATTAATAATCGTTTTATTGTTTTTTACTGGACAGTCCAGTAACAATTACTGATTTTAATGTAGTTTTAGAGAAAAGCAAGTATTTTATCTCCCTAATTCAGGGACAGTGCCTAAATTTGAAATCGCTTTTAAAATTTTTTCTTCATCTCTGGGTTTTTCATCCCAACCAATATGTTCCAAGGTAGAGATAACAATAATCAGGTCATATTTTTTATCATTATTAAATTCGACTATATCTGCATTAATAACGTTTTTAGCCTTCTCATATTTATCAATGATATCATGTTTAAATTTAATATAATGAGACAAGACATTTCCTATTTCAAGAATTTCTTTTTTTTTGTATTCTTTAATAAGGTTTAAAACAATAGGAATTTCGACAGTTCTTTCATTAAACCAAGTTCTGTTGTATTGACAAATTAAATATTTATAATTTTTATTTTGGAATTTAAAATACTTATTTTTTCTTTTAATTTTATAAGGATAATATACCAGAAGCAATAAACCTTTTTCTATTCTTGTTATCCAGGATGTTGTAAATGTAGTTAGCGACATAATTTTAGTTATCAATTATTAAAGTTAGTTAACGGCATTCTAGATGAATATATGATTGGTATATTTATGAAAAAAATAAATCGAAATATTTATTTAGATTAGCATCTAAATTATATCTTGAAATTAACGCTTTGTAGCCATTTTTCCCTAATTCTTCTGAAAGATTTTTGTCCTGTATTAATTTTTCTATTGTTTGTTGTAGCTGATTTATATCTCCAAACTTTACAAGCAGGCCGCCATTTGCATTACCAATTAGTTCTTTTACTGGAGGTATATCAGCACCTATCACGGGTTTTTTCTTATGCCACGCCTCGAGGTAGACTAGTCCAAATGATTCACTAATTGACGGCATACAAAACAAATCACAAGCGCCAAAGATAATTTCCTTTTCAGGACATGATATGTAATCAAAATCAATCAAGCAATTATTGTCTATATATTTCTTTTGTCTTTCCCATTCCGGATTCGTGTTGCCGATAGTGATTAAAATATATGAGGGATCTTTTTGATATAGCTGGTGAACTGTATGTAATACATCAATGGTGCCTTTCATTTTACCTTTATTACCGGCAAATAGAATAATTTTGCGATTATTTAGTTTATATTTTTTTTTGAAGACCCTGATGTTTTCTATAAGATTTTCTTGTTCATTTAATTCCGTCAGTTTCAAAAAAAGAGGAATGGTATGAACTTTTTTGGAGTCAAGATGAAAAATTTTACAGATGTCATTTTTTTCTATGTTGGAAATGGAATGAATTCGATCTACAGATTCTAACAAATGTTTTAGCTCTGGATTTTTATAGCCATTAACGCCAAAATGACAAAAGGGCGTTATAATTAATTTAGGTTTCTTTTTTAAGTTTTTGCATATTTTAAGAGTTTGATTATTAATATTCATGGGAAATGGTGAACAATGTATAATATCAAATTGCTTCTTTTGTAAAAACTTTTTTAGTCCAACTAAAAAAGGACCGCTATAAAAAATTTTTAGTTTATTTTTGAATCTCGTAGGCAGCAGAAAACCTAAATATTGTGTTAGAACAAAACAAATATCTGAAATAAATTGGTTGCAGGGAAGTCTAAAAATTTTTACGTTATTTATAACATCGTATTTTTGTTTGATGCTTTTGCCAAAAATTGGGTCATGCCAAAATCTGATTGTCAATGCGTTTGAAGTTATAATTGAGACATTATGCTTTTTTTTAGCAAATTCCTCAGCTAGTTCTTTTATAAATATTCCCGAACCAAATAAGTTTGCTGGCAGATAAATAGGAGTAATAAATGCAATTTTTTTATTTTTAATTTTCTCCATATAATTTATTTCTTTCCTATCGCTATCAAATCTCTAGAAAAGGCCGCAGAGGGCATACCAAGAAAACTACCCAGAAGCTTCAATCCTATAAGACGGATGAATCGGTTTAATTGCCCAATAGAACCGATTTTGTTTCTTCTCTTTGGAATTTTTTCGTAATTCATATTTATGACTTTAAAACCTGTCAAGCTAAAACATTGTTGGATGCTGCTAAGCGTGAAAGGTGTTTTATGGGTAAAATCACTGTAAAAAAAACTGGGGAACATAGGAGTGCAGGCATTACTCACTCTTATACAGATAAATCCTTTATCTTGCAACGCATGTTTACTAAGATCTAGTATCTCTATGACTTTATCCTTCTCAAGATGATCTAGAAGATCAATCATTGCTATAACAGTATAACTATTTTTTATAATTCCTGATGGGGGGGGTGGAAGGAGGTTTGTTTTTAGATACTCAAAAGCGTCAATAGCATAAAACTTGACTTTATTGCTAAAATCACATCTGAATTCCTGAAGTTTGTTTTTAGCAATCTTAATTTGCTCTTCTGAAAGGTCAATGGCATGAATTTTGGTAAATCCTTTTTTCAAGAGATAATATTCTAAATACCCTACGCCGCAAGCTATATCAAGAATGAGACTGTCTCGCGGAATGGCATCAAAAAATTTGCCGAAATTTAATTCTATTCGTTCAATTACCCATTGCCATTCCTCTATCGTTTTGGGCATGATTCGACTGTAATGTGTAGAATAATACTGATTCATCAATTTTTCTTGGTTATTCATAGTTAATTTTAATAATTATTATTTGATGATAAAAATTTGTATTTTATTGTTGATAATACCATGCCGGAATTACTACTGCAAGTTATGCAAGCTATGATATTTTTAAGTGGTATATAAAAAATTGTTTTTGTATATAGTTTTTTGTCTGATATAAAATTTATTTCTTTATGAAATAATTACGGACAATAACTAAAATGAGAAATAATATAGATATAATGGATACAGCTGAAAAGACATATAACCAAAGATTAGGCAGATAAAAAATATGGAATATAAGGTCGTCAGAATTTTCTGGGGAGTTATTTTTCTTAATAATTGACCAGGCATTAGAATTATGAAAATTAATATGTTCTATATTATATAAGCTTTTGTCAAGTCCCATAATAGACCAACCTTCTTTGAATATATTTCTAAAAACTAGGAAATTATTATTTAATTCTATGGAATTAAGCCTGACAATATAGTGAGATGGGCTGACTTTATAAAAGTTTGGTACTATTTCTTTGTTATTTTTTTTAATTGTAATGTAATTTTTATAATAATTTTCATTTAATTTAAATACAGATAGTAATTGGGAATTATATATATTACTATAGGCTGGATTATTTTTCAAAATATTGAGTTTGGTGTTAATAGAATAATTCAACTTATAGGCTTTTGCATCAAAATCGTTTCTGATAATAATAAAACGAATAGATTTTGAACCAACAGTCGTGGGGTCAAAATTATAAACGAGACGCGAATATTCTTTTTGAAATAGTGCTTCCATAGCGCCATCTGAATAAATAACTGGACGATTCAAGAATCTACCCAGGATATCTCTTCCGGCATATTTCTGTTGTGTTTTAAAATCAAAATAGGCAAAAATATAACCAGGAAAAAATAATACACTGCCTTCATTTTTATCTGAGTTAATTAAATTAATAACATCTTTGTATTCTTTTGGAGGGATCGCGACATTATTTGATGGATAGTGAGGGGTAAAAAGGGGGTGATAAATAAAAAAGGTAAAAGTTTGCAAACAAATAAGTATACCAACAAGGATTGTAAATTTTTTGTTTTTGATAATATTAAGGGACAAAATAATTAGCAAGGATATACTAAGAAGAATTAATAGAGCGAATTTGTTCCCGGGTGTACGAAAAATACCAAAAAAAGGAACTTTTTCATACAGGAATAAATTTAAACTGCCAAGAGGATTGTTGGTGCCCTTAGTTAGAAAAAAAGAAAGAAGAATAAATATATAAATTGCAATTAAGATTTTATTATTATTTAATTTATTTTTTATTATTAGTGGTATAAGAATAATCACAATCCATAGCAGAAAAGTAGAAAAAGTGCCGATTTTACTTAAGGTAAATGCATAAAAAGTATCTTGATTTGAATAAGAACCAGGATTAATCGTCCAATCAAATAAAAACCTAAAAATATTGTCCATGCCCCCGTTTAAAAAAATGTAGCCTGTTAGACCCAATTCTTCTTTTGACGGCGATTCTTTTCCAAAAAAAATGCCTCCAAACATAGAAACAATAAAGATACTGCCTAATAAAATTGTTAGCAACACTAATAATATGAGGTAACGAAGATTTTTTTTAATGTATGTTGAATTGGTTAACAATACGAAAGTGATAAGAATTACCAAAAATATTCCCAGTGCGAATGATATAGAATTAAGCATTAAAAAACAAATCAATGCGATCCCGATAGTTTTGTTTAGTGTGAGACCATTATTAACAGAAGCGATAATCAGGTACAGCAGAAATGGCAGACAAATAACTACTGTAAAAAGTGCATCCATAAGCCCTCCTGCCCACAAATAAATCATAAAAATATTATAGGAATAAAAGAAGGCGCCAATAAAGCAATATAAATTGTTTTTTATATTATAGGTTCTGGCAATGAGGCTGAATGAATACCAGGACGAATAGAAAATTAAGTTTAATATTAAAAAATAAAAGATCGATCGCATCAAAATTGCCGAATTAGAAATGTGAAAAAAAATATAACTATATAACTTTGGAAAAAATCCTGTTGTTAAATAAAGATTATTAGCAAAACCATAATTATTTTGATTCCAAAGATCGAAGAAATTAATATTTGTTTCTTGTGGACTTATAAAAATTGAGCTGTCCCAAACCGAGAGAATACCCTCTTTTACTTTAAATAAAAAACCAACTATCAATAAAGAATTAAGAGCTAGAGGTAAAAGATAAAGAAAAATTTTAATATATTTTTTAAAATCGGTTTTCATTGTATTTTTAGATAGAAACTAGCGACATTCATAATAACCGGTTTAGGAAGTAAAATACTACCAAAGACAATCAGATATGTTTTAGGATGCAAAAGAATTAATGGATTTAATTTTACGCATCTGATAAAAATCGCTAATATCTTAGTGACCTTTTTAGTATAATTTCCCTCAAAACCTGCTCCTATCCAAGCAATCGACCCATTAAATGATACTGCGGATTTGGCAAAAAAATGAAAAGCTTCTTTTTCAAAATTGCCGCAGAGCTTGATGTTGTATTTCTTGGCAAACTCCAATGTTTCTTCTAAAAGCCAAATTGATTCGTCAAAAGCTATCCCCTTTACACCCGATAATTTTCTTAAGGGCATAGAATATCGTCCTTTATTGATCGAATAATTATAATACCTAAATTTAAATAAAGGTTTTGGAATTTGTGCAAAATCGCTTAATAATGAAAAACGATATAGTAGCCAACTATCGCCCCGTGTTGTATCCAAATCTAAATTAAATTTCCCACATTTTAAAATTAAATCTTTTCGCATCATCACTGATGGCCAAGTCCAAGTAATATGGTATTTATTAAATATTGCTTTTCCCCGCAAAAAAAAATTAAGAAATTGTTGACCAGGAACTGTGTAATAATCCTTAGTTTGGTCAAAATTACTCTTGCTTGTATATATTATATTTTCGTTTAAATCAATATTATGAACATGCGGTGCAACAAATCCGATATTGTGAAACTTATCTAATATTCTGACTTCTTCTTTTAATAAATTTTCCATTAAAATATCATCATCACCTGGAAAAATAACATACTCCCCTTTCGCTAAATCTAATAATTTATTACAATTTGACCATAAACCAAAATTTGTCTTATTTTTGTAATATATAATACGCCTATCTTGAAATTTCTTTACAACATCCCTTGTATCGTCTGTAGAAGCATCATCACCAATAATAAGCTCAAAATCCATATAAGTTTGCGCTAAAATACTTTTAATAGTTTTAAAAACAAGGCGAGCTCTATTATATGTAGGAAGGCAAACACTAACTTTTGGATTTTCCATATCGTAGTTTAATTTATTTAGTTTTTCTAAAAAATCCTGTAAAGTTTATCGCACGAGGATTTGATAACATTTTTTGTTCAAATTTATCAAAAAAATTAACATTAATCCTAAATAATTTTTTGATGATAAACTGAATAATTTTTGAGTTGTGTCCGCGATAACTAATTTTCTTTAATTCAAAACCGCGTCTTGATAATTTTTTACAAATCTCATCTGGGTGATAATGTCTTATATGACCAAATTTTCTGTCATTATATCCATTCATTAAAGCCATTAAAAGATTATAATTACAATATGCGTTAGGAAGCAACAAAAATAAGCCCCCCCTATCTTTAAAACTCTCGAAATTTCATCCATAAATTCTTCATCATCAACAATATGCTCCATTAACGCAATCGCACTAACAAACGAAATGCTTTTATCTTCAAATGGTAATTTTTCAGCCGAAGCAGTAATAAAACGATACCATTTTCCTTTATTCATTTTTTCGGCAAATTGCTTTGCTTTTAATATTGCGTCATTTGAAATATCTAATCCAATTGCTTTATAATTTTCTTTAGCAAGTTCGTTTACTACATAACCAAGCGCCCCTGTTCCTAAATCTAAAATAAGATCTTTATTTTTTTGAATATTACAAACACTGAGGCAATTTTTTATTTCATTTACTAATTCTATTTGCCAATCTTCTAAATAATATGAATTAACATGTTCTGCTTCCTCGTTAAAAATTTTCTTTTGATAAAATTCTTGATCCATTTAATTTTTATTTTTTACAAATGAAAATAAAACAATAACTTAAATGAAATGGCACAAAATGCCGAATAACATTATTCCAAATCCAAACAACAAATTTATTAAACCTCTTTGTTCCATAGATTCCATTATATTTTTTACAATCAATAACCTGCAACCCGTTGCTTTCGAACAATTCTTTCCATTTTTTATATGTGTAAAACTGTTCTGAAAATTGCTGTTCTCCTTCTGACGGCATACTGCCATCTTTAAAAGTCTGATAAATATGGCCCAAAAACATTAAATTTGGAACATCAATTATTGCTATTCCAGAGTTTTTTAGAACACGCGAAATTTCTTGCGTAGCTTTTGGAATATTAGCAAAATGCTCTAACCCCCCCCCCAGCAAGTAACATAATCAAAATAACAGTCTGAAAATGGCAGTTTTTCAGCTTCTGCAACAGAGAAATTTCCGTCAGGATTATTATTTTTAGCTTTTTCTATGGCAAAATCAGAAATGTCAATTCCAAATTTTTTAACCTTTAACCTCAAATCTTTAAAAGAAGCAAAAAACTTACCATCACCACAGCCAACATCTAAGATAAATTTCTCTTTTGTTAAATCATCTTTCAATATTCCCAAAAATTCAATAAAAAATTCATAAAATTCATAATCCACCCTTTTTGGTGATTGGATTTTATTTTGTTCATGTTTAAAATGCCAATTATTGTATGATTGCTGTAAATTTTTATTCATTGTTTTACCCCTTTAAAAATATGAAACATATAAAAAGGTATATATTTCGCAAATTTATAATTAGCTTTTTGAATGAATACCGGAAAAAATTTTAACATTCTGCATGGAACAATGCCAAATTTTTGTATTTCAATATTTTTTAAATTATTTTTTTTTAAACCAAAATTGTATATTTTTCTCGGTTGTTTCTTGCAATCCTTTTTCAAATTCCCAGCAATTTTGGATAAATTTAAAATATAAATAATAAAATGGGGTTTTGGGATTTGGCTCTAAAGATACCACCGTCCCTCCTGGTTTTATTGCTTCCTTTATTTTTTTAATAGCTAAATACTTATCTGTAATATGATGAAGAAAATTACAACTAAAGGCCTTAGCAAACTCGTTAAAAAATGAAATATTTTTATAATCTTGTTCTTTTATTACTAAATTTCCCCAATTATTGTTTCTTAGAATATTCATGCATTTTTTTAAGTAAGCTCAAGCTCACACTTGAAATATCCACTACTGTAACGTCGCAACCCAGAGCAAGTAGTGGAATTGACCAAAGACCAATGCCTGCTCCAAGTTCAAGAATTTTTTCTCCTTTTTTGGGATTCAGTACTCCGAAAACAAAATCTCTTTGGATTAAATTAACCCGCGGTGGTTTTCTAAATTCCTGTATTAGTTTGCCAGGATTTTGTTGTCTAGCAAACGAATCAAAAAAATTTTTTTGACTATTGTTTGTCATTATAAAAATTATCTTTATACCACTTAATTGTTTTTGCTAAGCCCTCTTGAAATTTTGTTTTTGCCGTGAATCCAAATTCTTTTTTTGCTTTTGATACATCCAACATACGACGAGGCTGGCCATCTGGTTTTGATTTATCCCAGATAATTTTTCCTTTAAATTTCATTAGTTGGCAAATTAGTTCAATTAAATCTTTAATTTTTATTTCAAATCCTGCTCCTAAATTTACCGGTTCGGCTTTATTATATTTTTCTGTGGCCAAAACAATGCCTCTAGCTGCATCTTCAACATATAAAAATTCGCGGCTAGCATTGCCTGTACCCCAAACTTCAATATAGTTTTGTTTTCTTTTTTGAGCATCATAAACTTTCTTAATTAATGCCGGAATAACATGTGAGGAATCTGGTCTAAAATTATCACGTGGACCGTAAAGATTAACAGGTAATAAAAATATTGAATTGAAACCATATTGCTGGCGATATGCCTGCGATTGAACTAAAAGCATTTTTTTTGCTAAACCATAAGGCGCATTTGTTTCTTCAGGATAACCATTCCAAAGATCTTTTTCTTTGAAAGGTACAGGAGTAAATTTTGGATATGCGCATATGGTGCCAATAGCAACAAATTTCTTAACATTAGCTTTTCTTGCCTCTTCCATTAATTGTGCACCCATAATCAAATTATCATAAAAAAGTTCGCCTGGTTTCTCGCGATTTAAACCGATACCGCCAACTTTTGCTGCTAAATGAATTACAATATCTTTATTTTTAACAGCTTTTTTACAATTTTTTAGCTTCCGCAAATCACAATTTTCAAATCTCGGTGCAAAAATATTCTTATTTAATACACCCGCTTTTAGTAGTTCGTTAACAACATAATATCCAACAAAACCTGCCCCACCAGTGACTAATATTTTTTGATTTTGCCAAAAAGATGACATAAGATTATCAATTTATTTTAATAAAATATAATGAAAAAAAATGAGTCATTGCTTTTAGATGTTGAATAAAGTTTGTTTAATGGCATTATCGTAAATATTTTTAAAATTATATTTTTTGGATAAATTTATTGCATTTTTTCGCGCTAGTTGGTAATATTGATCGTCTTGTAATAATCTCAGTAAAGCTTTTCTTAATTCATCTCTGTTATAATTAATAACTATTCCAGTGTTCTCTTTTTCAATTTCATCAGCAATTACGGTAAATCTTGTCGTAATCACTGGCAAACCACAGCCTAGATAGACCTTTATTTTCCCTGGATCCGCAAAATAAGTAAAACTTTTTTTATCTTGCAGATATGGAGCTAGTCCGATAGTAGAATGACACAAAATTTTTTCGATTTCTTGGTGGTTCCTAATAAATCCTTTAAATTCCACAACATCGTTTATCTCTAATTCCGTAGCTATTTTTTTTAATTGATATTCGTAATCACCCTGACCAATAATAATTAATTTTATTTGCGGGATCTCTTTTTTAATTTCAGTCAATATTTCCAAGACAAGCTGAAGCCCTTGCTTCTGTAATAAATGACCTAAAAAAACTATAGTAAATCGGTTGATATTTTCGTAAGGTAGGAGTTTTATTTTTGAGAGATCAGCGCCCATCGGAACAGCCACATTATATGCGCATCTTTTTGGGTTAACCCCATTATTCATTCTTCCTTTTATCATCCTTTCGGATAAAACCCAGATGCAATCACAGTTATAGCAAGCTCTCCGATCAATAAAATGATAGATTGAATTTAATAATTTATTTTGAAAACGATAGGGAGCGTAATCAATAGTATACAAAACAAGTTTTTTGATTAAATGCAATTTTCGCCAAAATAAAAAAGAAAAAGTATTTAAATTATCTAATGCGATACAGAGATCAAATCTTTTCTTCAATAATAAAAAGATTAAATTATTATAAAAAAAATCCTGTAAATAAGAAAAAATATCCGGTTTTAATATTTTGCTAATAGAAAATTCCTTTATTTTTTTACCATTTTTAAAAATAAAAATATAAGAGTTATTATCAGAAGCATATGGAAAAGGGTGTTCGACATAAACTAGATATTTTACCTTGTCTAAAAGATAGTTGACTATCTCATAAGACGGGGCTCCGGCATTCGAACGGGCGTAATAATGAGAAACTACTAAAACATGATAATTTTTGATTGTATCATTTATCATTTTTTGAAGTCTTTCCATAATCTCCAAGAAAAATTTCAAATCCCAAAAAATATTTTATATACTCAATAAAAATTTCTATGCCCAAACTTATCGTAGCTGGACCATGCCATAGCCATTCCCATTTTTTAAACCGTATAGCATTTTTTATCGCTGAAAAAATTGGCAGCACCATACTTAAAGAATACGGGATGAATAAATATTTTTTGAATTTTCGTGTTTTATTTAAATAAATCTCTCGATTTACAAATCCCCATCCTTTTTGTTTTTGAATAATATTATTCCTAATTCTCCAGCGCATTTTCTTGAGAAAATGTCGAAAATTTTTTATACAATAATGATAACAACCGGCATTTGGGACATAGGCTATTTTTTTCCCTTCTTCAATTATTTGAATTATCGGCAGAACATCATCATTTTTAAATTCATTTTTCCGATTAAAACTTCGACGCAAACCCGTACCCTGTGCTGTACCAAGCAGAAGATGGTTTTGAATTGTAAATTTATAGATTATGTAATTGTCTTTTTTTGTTTCAATTTCATAAATTTGATCAAAATCTTCAGCAAAAGCAGCTTTGCCATAGACAAAAAAAGAAAAAGGGTCAGAATGCATTAAAGCAAAATACCTATCAAAACTATTTGTGTCTTTTGGAACAATAATTGGCGTAAAACAAGCCATTACTTCTTTATTTTCAACAAACGGTTGCACCATCAGTTTAAGCCAATTTTTATTTGGCAAGGCATTATCTGCATCAAGAAAAAAAACAATTTCACCGCAGGCATTTTCAAAGGCCAATACTTTTCCATGCTCCTGCACTCGCACCAGGTTATTTAAAACTCTAGCGCCAAAATTATTAGCAATTTTTAGAGTATCATCATTTGATCCTCCATCCGCAACAATAATTTCAATTAAATCTTTTGGATAATCTTGAATTGAAATGCTCTTTAAACATCGCGGTAAATCATTTGCTGCATTAAGTGTTGGTATTGCAAAAGAAACTTTTGGTAAATTATTAATATTTTCTCGCATAAATATTTATTGCATCGCCTTTCCCGATCAAATCTTGAAATAAAGAAAAAAATATTGCAATAATTTTTAAAAATAATGGCTCTTTTTTTAATCCGAACCTAAATTTAAATGATGAAGAGAAATTCAAATATGGCAATGATGCCGTATTTTTTCTAATAATTTTAAATTGATTTTTTTCAAGAATTTTTTTTAATGTGTTATATTTAAAATGATAAAGGTGTCGTGGGATTTCAAATCCCCGCCGCCAGTATTTACCAAATAATCCTCTCGACAAAGCATCATAATTTGGAACAGAAATCAATAATAAGCCACCCTTTTTTAAAATCTGATGCGATTTTTTAATTGCATTAAATGGATGTGACAAATGTTCTAATACATGATTAAATCGTACAATATCATAATAATTTTCTTTTAAGCTTATTAAGTTAAATGATCCATAAAAAATCTTTAGCCCTTTATTTTTAGCAATATTAACAGCTTGTTTATCTATTTCAATTCCATGACACTCCCAGTCAAGATTTTTAAAAAATTTTAAAATAAATCCTGTAGAACAGCCCACATCCAATATTATTTTCTTAGTTCTAATTGAAGCGTCGCCTTGAGGTAACAAAAATTGTTTCTTAAAAGTTATTCCCAAAATTCTAATCCAGACTTTCTCGCTTATTCTATCATTAACAATTGAATTCAATATTCTATATTTAAAACAATTTTTCGGGGGATCAATATAAGAACTGTAATTTTCTGGATAATAATTTATTGTTCTATTAGGGAAAGGATTTGTATACCGAAGATTGCAAACATTGCATTGAACTATAAAAAAATCTCCTAATTTTTTAGGCACTGTCCCTGAATTAGGGAGATAAAATACTTGCTTTTCTCTAAAACTACATTAAAATCAGTAATTGTTACTGGACTGTCCAGTAAAAAACAATAAAACGATTATTAATTTTAATGTAATT
>JBFLZX010000035.1:0-12074 GCA_040756075.1 Patescibacteria group bacterium
CAAAACCGAAAAACTAAAAGATCTGAATGACGAATTTAAAAGAGCTAAATATTTAAAATAATTTTAACTAACATTGGTTAGTAATTGTGTGGAAAATTCGATTTTTCACGCAGGATCTAGGTAAATAATTGGATTTTAGGAAGCTAATCTTCCACTCTCAACGACAAAAGAGAAATTACGATAAATAGGCAAATTAATAATAAACCATTCACAGAACCAACACCATCTGCCATCAGCACTACGAAGCAAGTAAATCATGACACGGTTACCGTTCGGATGGCGAAGAATAGTACCAAGAAAATCAAGATAAACAATCCCCTTTTTTTCAAAAAGATATTCCAAAATACTATTAGCTCTGTTTCTCTGATAATTTTCCCAGAGAGCTAAAAAGACATCAGCGCTAAGACGAATATAATTGGTTGCCTTTAAATACCGTAGTTTCGTTTCGCCAGATCCTTCGTATTTCTTAAAAACAAGTGAAGAAACAGGGATTTGAGTTAAAGCTTGAGCGCGCCGATCAACATCTTCATCGCCAGAAAGGCCATCACCATCAATTGGACCTTTCCAAATTGACCAATCCTCACCTAAAAATTCGACCGGATCAAACTGCTTAGTTACAACAATAACTCTATCTGCATTTGTCATCGCTTCCTCCTTTTAAAGCCCGTAGAGCCTAACAAAGAACTTTTAATGTCTTATATATTACTCCTAAAATTATTTTTAATCAAGGCTATTTTTTAGGAGTAATCAAAAACCAGCCCAATTTCAGGCTGATTTTTTGTTTATAAGATTTATCAAGGGGATCCTTCGACTCGTCGCCCCGATGAATAGAGGAGCCCCTCCTCGCTCAGGATGACTCCGATGCAGCGGAATCATTTACGGCAAAAAATTCTTAAAAAATTTCCTGATTTTTCCCACTGTATCCGAAACGCCGCCGATATTAAATCCTGAAGATTTCTGTTCTTCTAAATGCCCCATCCCCCAAAAAATAAGACCCATTGCTGTTGCATACGAAGGATCATTTACTTCCTCAATTACTGCTTCTGCCTCTCGAAGTGCGCCTAAACGAACAGGAAGTTTTAATTCATTCTTTGCCAATTCCACAATTCCAGGCAGTTTTGCTCCGCCCCCAACCAAAACCGCTCCAGCAGGTAATTTCCCTGCTCGATCAATTTTTTTTAATTCTTTATTAATCAAAGAAAATATTTCCACCAATCTTGCTTCAATAACTTCTGCTATCTGGCGGGAAGATACAACGCCTTCTTCTTTTTCATCTAGGTTTTGCAGATTAATTTCATCTTTCCTATTAAAACGGGATGGCGTAGCGCTGCCATATTCTAATTTAACTTTTTCGGCGACATCAACTGAAGTGCGAAGACCAATTGCTAAATCATTTGTAATATGTTCTGATCCCACTGGCAAAATAAAACTATGCAGTAAATCTCCCTCCTCATAAATCACTACCCCGGTTGTACCGCTTCCGATATTAATCAAAACAACTCCCAGTTCTTTCTGTCTTTTTGACAATGCTGCTTGAGCCGCAGCTAAAGGGGCAACAACTAAATCATCAACTTCAACATTTACTCGATTAACACATCTTACTAAATTTTTAACATATGAACTTGGGGCTTCCAAAATAATTGCCTCAACTTCCAATCTTACTCCCGTCATTCCTGCAGGGTTTTTTATTCCTGATTGATTATCGACAGTAAAATTTCTAGGAATAATATGCAAAATTTCATGATTTTGCGGTAAAGAAATTGTTGAAGCCGCTTCGATCGCTCGCCCTACATCATCTTCGGTAATTTCATTATCTGCCCTTGCCACCGCAATCACCCCACGGCTTGCCTCGGAAATAATATGACCCCCGCCAACAGAAATATAAGCATGCTGTACCGGCACGCCAGAAACTCTTTCTGCTTGCTCTAATGAATTTGAAATACTGGTAACTGTTTCTTCAATATCCGCAATCGCTCCCCGACGAACGCCTGAGGCTTCTGCTTCACCAACGCCAATAATATGAGGTTTTGGATCATCAGGAATCACTTTTGCCACTAATGTTCTGACCTTACTTGAGCCAATATCGATTGCGTTTATTATTTCTTCTTTAACCATACATCTTGTAACCTGTAACCTGTAACCTGTAACGTTTTAAATTGTGTTATATGTTACACGTTTTGCGTTACACGAAAATATTATACCAAATTTACTTAAAAAGCGCTAATATCTTGGGGACAAATATCCAAAGGCCTAAAATAATTGAAGATAAGCTGGCGATCAAAACTATCGCCGCCATCATATCTTTAACTTTTTCTGCATAAGGATGTAGTCTTGGCTTTAAAATATCCACAATACGTTCAAAAACAGAATTAACCAATTCCCCAATTAAAACTAAACTTATAGAAATTATCAAAACAAAAGCCTCGTATTTTGAAACTTCGAGGGCAAACATTAATATTACAACGATAATAGTTGCCAAAATATGAATACGAAAATTCTGTTCTTCTTTTAGAGCATATAAAAACCCGGAAATAGCATATTTAAAGCTTTTTAAAAGACGATGAAAACGAAGAAAAGACATAATTAAAAACTCAAAACTCAAATGTCAAATATCAAAACTACAGCTCAAAACTAAAAACTGACATCAAAGATGTCATCCCGAGGAGTGAAACGACGAGGGATCTCTCAACTTGTTTGAGACAGTCTCGCATTCGCGAGAGATTCCTCGCTACGCTCGGAATGACATTTTATATGACTTTAAGTTTTGCGCTTTAAGCTTAATAATTTATAACTTCAAACTTTTTATTATTTTTTTTTCTATTTTCTCCATTAAAATTTGTTCTTTTTTCTTTTCATGTTCATACCCCAAAAGATGCAAAAGACCATGAATAAATAATCTTATAAGTTCTTTATTTAGCGAATAACCAAAAAAATTTGCTTGTTTTTTTGCTTGCGGCACAGAGATAACAATTTCACCCAGATAGATTTTTTCTTTTTTTGGCAAAATAATCTTTTCCTGATTCTCAAAAACAGCAGGAAATGACAAAACATTGGCTACCTTATCTTTTTTGCGATACTGCCGGTTTAGTTTTTTAATTTCATAATTATCTACTAAAACTAAACAGACTTTCCTTTTTCTCTTTTTCAAAATATTTTTTATTGCTTTCTCAAATAAATCTTTATTAATTTTTGCTTTGACTTTATCCCGCACCTTCCCAGAATACTCCATAACTTGCTGCGAGGATAAATAGGCATTAGATAAATCCTTCCTATGGGGTTTAATACCCCGCAGGAAGGTGCGGGATTTATTAATAATTTCTAAATTTTTCATTCTTTGGTTTTTAGTTTGCCAAGTTTTCTTAAATAATCCATTTTTCCTTTTGTTTCCTGCCGTTTCTTTGCTGTTTGACGAATCTTTGATTTGCTTTTTGGTCTTTCTCGAAACATTTTTCTTCGAACTTGCAATAAAAGACCGCTTTTTTGTAATTGTTTTTTAAAGCGGCGCACTAGCGCCTGTGATGTTTCATTTTCTTTCTTACTTACTTCAACCACAAAAAATCACCCCCTGAATTAGTTGATTAGTTATTAGTTAAGCAGTTAAATAGGAAATTTTCCTAATTAACTATTCAACTACTTAACTATTTAACTATGGTTAAGTCTTTTTTTCAATTCTGGTATTAATTTTTCTATATTGATTATTTCCTGCACGCCGGTGGTCATATCGCGAATTAAAATTGTTCCATCTAAAACCTCTTTTTGTCCTAAAATAACAACAAATTTGACTTTTAGACTATTTGCAATGCCAAGTTGTGTTTTAATACTGTCTTTATGAAAAATCTCGCAAACATTTATATCATTCTCAATAAGATCATAAATATGTTTTAAGGCCTTCTTTTTTGCCAATTCTCCTAGTTGGATAAATAAAACATCAGCTTTTCTTTTTTCGGGCATAAGAATATTCTGTTTTTTAATTTGTTCAATAATGCGCTCGACGCCTAAGGCTATACCGCAAGCATAAGTTTTTTTCCCTCCCAAAAGTTCAACTAAATCGTCGTAGCGTCCGCCTGACCCCAATGCCACCTTCCCTTTAATATCATCTTTTTGCCAAATTTCAAAAACAGTTTTAGTATAATAATCCAAACCGCGAACTAATTTGGGATTTAAATTATAAACAATCTCTACTTCATCAAGATATTCTAAAACTTGTTTAAAATGCTGATGGCAATTATCGCAAAGATGATCAATGATCTGCGGCGCCTCTGAAAGAATAATCTGACATTTTTCCCGCTTACAATCTAATACACGAAGGGGGTTTTTTTTCAATCGTTTTTTGCAATCATCGCAAAGACGCAGGCGGCGTTTGGCTAAAAAATCCAAAAATACTTGAACATAAGCAGGCCGACAAATACCACAACCAATGCTGTTTATCTGCACTTCTATATTTTTTAATCCTAATTTTTGTAAAATTTTCCAAGCGCAAGAGACAATTTGAGCATCAATTACTGGCTGGCGATTTCCAATAACTTCAAAATTTACTTGATGAAATTGCCGCCATCTTCCTGCCTGCGGCCGTTCGTGGCGGAAAAGCGGCCCAAAACTATAAACCTTCACTGGCTGAGGTAAATTGAGCATGCCATGCTGGATATATGCCCGAATAATCCCCGCTGTCCATTCCGGACGCAAAGTCAAATTATCTCCTCCTCTATCCTGAAAAGAAAACATTTCTTTTGAAACAATATCCGAATTGACGCCGATGCCGCGGACAAATAATTCTGTTCTTTCCAAAACCGGAGTTTCAATTTTTTTAAATCCAAAAGCACGGGCATACTTTTCCGAAAAAAATAACAAATAATCCCAATATTTTTCATCTTGAGACAGAATATCTTCCATGCCGCGCACCGGAAGAATTAATTTTTGTTTTATTTTTTGCTTTACCTCTTGTTTTATTTTTTTGGGACGACCCACGTTCGTGTAACTTGTAACTTGTAACTTGTAACACAAATTTACAAATTCTTGAATTACAAGTTATATGTTACATGTTTTGCGATTATGGCAATTGATAATTAAATCCTCTAAAAACCTGGGCGCGAGCAACTGGCCAGCCGCGTAACCAAACTTTTCCAATAATATCTTGACGCGGCAAAATTCCCCAAACGCGAGAATCTGAAGAAGCAAAACGATTATCTCCTAAAACAAAATATTCATTGTCAGAAAGGTTAGCTTCTAAATTACCCGAGGTAAGCGAGACTGTTAAATACGATTCTCTAAGATCTACTCCTTCTGGATTTTTAGAATTATAAATTTTTACTTTGTCATTTTTTATTTCCACCTTTTCATTCGGCAGACCAATGATTCTTTTGATATAATATTGAGATAAATCTTTTGGATAACGAAAGACTATAATATCGCCGCGCAAAGGATTTTGAAAACGATAACCGATTTCATTAATAATTAAATAATCACCATCGGAAAAATTTGGCTCCATGCTATTGCCCTTTACAACAAAAGGCTGAACAATAAAATAACGAATTGGCAAAATAATCGCCAGGGAAATAATGATAATTTTTAGTAAATCTAAAAAATATTCACGCAATGATTGTTTTTGTGTTTTATCCGACATATAATTTATTAAAAATTGAAAAACAGGCATTTCTAATTTTCAATCTCCCATTTCCCATTTCTAACTTCTCACTTTCCTTACTTGTGGATAACTTTAATTCTTTATAATTATATCACAAATTAAAAAAAAGGCAAATTTTTATAAAAATTGACATAAATCCTTTTAGATAATAAAATAAATACAAGCTATCTTGTTATATTTATGAAAGAACAATTTCAGCATCAAATATCAATTCGTCCAAAACTAGATCTGATTCGCAAAAGTGAAGGACTTAACTATGATAAAAAACAAAAAATGTTTAAGTTTTTTTTAAAAACATTTTTTGTTCTTTTTATTTTTGCTACAGTTTTAGCTCTTTTATTTTCCTACAAAGTAATATCGCTTTCTCGCGATATTTTTCAAAATGGAAAAAAATCATCGTTATTTTTCAATTTAAAGAGATTGATTTTGGCTGACGACAAAAAAATCAAAGGGGAAGAAGAAGGCAGAACAAACATTTTGCTTTTAGGAATGGGTGGGGAAGGGCATGAAGGAGCGATGCTTACCGACACAATTATGATTGTCAGTATAAAATTTAACTCCCAAGAAAAAGAAGTTGTTTTAATCTCTATTCCCCGCGATCTAGCTATACCTTATAATGAAACTTCTGAATTTAAAATCAACAATTTATACGCCCGCGAGATCGAAAAAACAAATGATGCAAAAAAAGCTGGAGAAGAAAGTGCAAATATTATTTCCAAAATTGTTGGCGTGCCTATCCATTATTATATCCGAGTGGATTTTGAAGGATTTAAAAAAATTGTTGACTCACTTGGCGGCATTGAAATCGAAGTAAAGAATTCTTTTTTTGATAAACTCTATCCTACTGAAGATTTTGGTTATCAAACAATTTACTTTGAAAAAGGCAAACAAATAATGGATGGTGAAAAAACATTACAATATGTCCGTTCTCGCCATGGCCAAGTAATTGATGGTGAAAATGATGAGGCTTCAGATTTTGCCAGGGCAAAAAGACAACAGCAGGCGCTAGAAGCAATAAAAGATAAAGCTTTTTCAGTTTCTACTATTTTTAACCCTAAAAAAGCCCATGATATTTTAGAAGCCCTCGGCGATCACGTAAGAACAAACCTTGAACCTGGCGAAATGTTAAAACTTTTTGATATTGCCCTGAAAATTGAAAAAAAGAAAATTAGAAACGAAGTAATCGACAATAGCAATAATGGATTACTTTATGCCACTACTTCTTCTTATGGCGCTTACATTCTTCTCCCCCAAAACAACGATTTTTCAATAATCCAAAGCTTTGTCCAAAATATCTTCAATTTAAAATCAGATGAACTTGAAGCAGTAAAAATTATTATTCTAAACGGAACAGAAATTCCAAATCTTGCAAAAAAATATGCCGAAATCTTAAAAACGGAAAATTATAATATTGTCTTTTTTGACAACAATGCATCATCTGATTATGAAAAAACTGTTATTTATAACAAAGTTAAACATTCTTTTCCCTATATTCTGAAAACTCTGCGCGATCGTTTTTCGGCAAATATCGCTCTTGATCTGCCAAAAAAAATTAAAGAAAATCCCGAAATAGCAAAATTAGACTGGGATATGATTATTGTTTTAGGACAGAATGTCGGGGAAACAGAATTAGAAATTACAAATTCCAAATCCCAATAACCAAATGTTTTAGATTTTGAGCCTCTGGATTTTAAAATTATTTGGAATTTGGTGCTTGTAATTTGGAATTTTATGTTTACCGTTGTCATCTGCGGCCGGCCAAATGTTGGGAAATCAACCCTTTTTAATCGACTGACTGAAACAAAGAAAGCAATTACCTATCCTGTTCCTGGAACTACGCGCGATATTTTAGAAGCAAAATGTTTATGGCAAAATAAAGAATTTATTTTAGTTGATACTGGAGGAATAGAAACAAAAATCCAAGAAAAATTAATTTTAGAAATTCAATCACAAATAGATTTGGCGCTCGCCCGCGCAAATCTTATTTTATTTTTAGTCGATGGCAAAACTGGTCTTGATAAAAATGATTTTGTAATAACTTTAAAATTAAAAAAAATAGCAAGAACTAAAAAAATACCGATTTTGATAGTTGTAAATAAAATAGACAGTAAGACTCAAGAAGAACTTTTATACCAATTTTATAAACTCGGATTTAGCGAACGAATGGCAATTTCAGCGCAAACTGGAAAAGGATGCGGCGACCTTTTAGATAAAATTGTCTTAGAAGTTGACAAATTTCCGAAAAGATCTTTGATTTCTAAAGAATCAGAAGGAAAAAAACCCATTAAAGTCGGAATCTTTGGCCGGCAAAATGTTGGGAAATCCTCACTTTTAAATAGCCTTTTGGGAAAAACAAAAGTTTTAGTTTCGGAAACTCCTGGCACAACAAGAGATACGGTGGATACACTTATTTCTTATCAAGATCAAAATATTATTCTAATTGACACTGCTGGCATTAAAAGAAAAAGAAAAATTGGGTTTGGAATTGAAAAATTCAGTATTAAAAAAAGTTTATCGATGATTGAAAAATGTGATATTGGACTTTTATTGCTTGATGTCCAAGAAGGAATAACTAGACAAGATTTACGCATCGCTTCCCAAATACTTAAAAACAAAAAAGGGCTGATTATTTTTATTAATAAATGGGATATCATTAAAGAAAGGGTTAAACAAAAAAGCGAATTGCAAAAACGCGCCGCCTTTTTTCAAGATTCTCTTGTAAGCTTGTCTTGGGCGCCAATTATTTTTATCTCTGCTAAAACTGGTGAAAATGTGAAAAGTATTTTTGATTTGATTTTAACAGTGAATAAAGAAAAAAATAAGGTCCTAACACAGGAAGAACTAGATGATTTTTATAATTCAGTAATTCGACGCTCCCCGCCGCCCAAAATGAAACTAGCAAGAAAACAACCAAGGATAAAAGAAATCGAGCAGGAGCGAGCGCCATTTCCAAAATTTTCTTTAGTTGTTGGCCCCAAAGAAATCATACCGCCATTTTACTTCAGATTTCTAGAAAAAGAACTGCGTAAAAAATTCGGCTTTTTCGGCACGCCGATTGAAATTATAACGCGAAACGCATAACTTATAACATATAATTCAAGAATTTGTAAATTTGTGTTACAAGTTACACGAAAATATGAAATTAATCATTGGCCTTGGAAATCCTGGAAAAAAATATCAAAACACTCGGCACAATTTGGGATTTTTTATTGTGGAAAAATTACATCAACGTTTTAAAAATAGTTTTTCGTCGTTTAAATTTGAAAAAAAGTTTGATTCCCAAATCGCAACCGGAAAAATTAAAGGTGAAAAAGCAATGCTCGCAATGCCCCAAACTTTTATGAATAATTCCGGCCAAGCCGCGACAAAATTAGCTCAATTTTATAAATTAAATTTCAAAAAAGATATTTTAATTATTTACGATGATATTGACCTGCCTTTAGGAAAAATAAGAAGTAGCGGTAAAAGCGCTGGTGGGCACAAAGGAATGGATTCGATTATTCAAAGTTTTGGAACAAAAAATATTAAACGCATTCGCTGCGGAATTTTGGGAAAACCAAAAAATAAAATTAAAAACGCTGCTGCCTATGTTTTGCAGTCATTCATTGATAAAGAATTGGAAATAATCTCAAAAGAAGTAATGCCGCAAGTAATTTTGGAAATAGAAAAATTTCTAAAAGATTAAAAAAATTCATTTATAACAGTTTTGTTGCTACAGCAACATTTTTGTTATCTCTTAATTCTCCAAAATCTCATCTCCCATCTACCCAATCCAAAATCAAAAACTGAAATATTTTATTCTCATCTAGTTTTACATCTTTTCTTTCGCCCTCACCCCTAAGATATTCAATACATTTTTTAAAACAATTTTTACCGCTAAAATTAGTGAAAGCCGCGCCAAAGTCAGTTTTTTATCATCAGACAAAACGCGGCATTTTTCATAAAAATTATGGAATTTATCAGCCAAAGAAATTGCGTATGCTGGCAAATGATGCACGCTATAATTTTTTGAAATTTCTTCAATTAATTCGGGAAATTTTATTAATTCGCGAATCAAGCTCAATTCCGCTGGATGTTCTAAATAGCTTATAGCTTGCAGCTTGTAGCTTGTCGACGTTTTCTTAAGAATACTACAAATACGGGCATAAGCATACTGAATATAAAAAACCGGATTTTTCTCTGATATATCTTTTGCGCGGTCCAAATCAAAATCCATATGGCAATCTAAAGACTTCATTAAATAGAAAAATCTTGCCACCTCCAAACCTACTTCATCAATTAACCATTCCAAATCCACTACTTGGCCTTTTCTTTTTGACATTTTAAATTCTTTGCCATTCTTTACTAATCGAACCAGTTGGGCA
This sequence comes from Patescibacteria group bacterium, assembly GCA_040756075.1. Classification (GTDB taxonomy): domain Bacteria; phylum Patescibacteriota; class JABMPQ01; order JABMPQ01; family JBFLZX01; genus JBFLZX01. The sequence goes on from JBFLZX010000035.1 coordinate 10,006, forward strand.
ATTAAAATATCCAAATCTTCTTTTCGCCCCATTGCCGCCGCCACGGCTTTCATTCTATTTATATATCCATGATGGTCTGCCCCCCAGATATCAATTATTTTATCAAAACGCTCAAATTTATCTCGATGATATACAATATCTGACAAAAAATAAGTTGCCTCGCCATTTTTACGAATTAACACTCTGTCTTTATCATCGCCAAATTGAATTGTCTTAAACCAAAGCGCGCCGTCTTTTTTGTATAAAAATCCAAAAGTTTCCAGCCAATTAATTGTTTTTTGCACTCCTCCAAGCTGACGCAAATTTTCTTCTGAAAACCAAACATCAAAATGAATCTTTAATTTTTGTTCAATAAACTGGCGGTTATAAGTTTGGATTTTTTGAGCTAATAAATATCCTAATTCTCCGGAATTTTGGATTTTGGATTTTGGATTTTGGATTTCTTCAATAATTCTTGCGACAAATTTTGTTTTATAAGAATTTTCCTTCCCCTGCACCAACTCACCCAAAGCTTTGATTTGTCCCGATTCTTTTGAATCATTAATATAATATTCGCGCCTGACTTTATAGCCTGCTTTTTTTAAAACATTCGCTAAAACATCGCCAAAAAACGCGCCCCGGCCATGGCCAATATGAAGTTTTCCGGTTGGATTTGCCGAAATAAATTCTACTTGAACTCTGTTGCGTTTTGGCCCCATCAACGCGCCATATTTTTCTTTTTCGCGCAAAATTTTTTCTAACTCTTTCAATAAAAAACTTCGCTCCAAAGTAATATTAATAAATCCCGGAGTTTTTACTTCTACTCGGCATAACATATCCTTCATTTCGGAAAAACTTAAAATACGATTAACAATCACCTCGGCAACTTTTTGCGGCGCTAATTTTGCTAATTTAGAAATCCGCATCGCGACATTAGTTGTATAATCGCCAAACATTTCTTTTTCTGATCTCACAACCAAAATTTCGCCAACTTCAAACTTGGGCAGAACCCCTTGACGCTGTGTTTCTAAAATTGCTTTTTTAACTATCTGTTGAATTTTGTTCTTTATAAACATTTTGTTTTAAATTATCAGCAAACTTGGCTTTCCACACTTAATTATACACCAACAAAAAATAAAAAACAAAAAAGCCCCAATCTTGAGGCTTAATTTTTAATTAAATTTAATCAGCTTTTTCTTCTCTATCTTTGCTGCACTCATCAACAATTTCTCTTTCATAAAAATTACAGAAAAATGGCGCTGGTTCATTTAAATAACTCACGACAAAATCTCTATTCACAACCTTCACCTCATGCCCTCCGCAATTTGCTTTCATCGCAATACTACTTCCTTTTCTTTCCCATCCTGTTTGAATACAGCTGAATCTTCCAACTAAATCACCTTTATAAATATTTCCTCCGAAAGCAAGAATAGCCGAAAGTGCCAATACCACTAAAAAACCAAAATAGATTTTAAGAATTGCCTGCCATCTCAAAATAAATATTTTCATTGCGCCGCCTCACTTGAATTGCGAAAAACAACAATCGGACAAATCTTGTCTTTTTTCGCTTGTAGCCATAATTTAATTACTGAAAGATTTTTGCTATCTTCTTCAACGCTTTCGCTTTTTTCTGTTCTTGTTGACCCTTTTATCTTTTCTATAATTTTGTTAAAAAGGACAAGCACACCCCCAAAAAGAATAACTGACACAATCAATCCCGCCACGACTCCCAAAATAATAAAATAACCTTTTATCCCAAACCAAATAATTGGCAATACAAGACAAAACAAAACACCTGCGGCAAAAAGTGATAAATGCAACAGAAAAACCAATGGCATATAAACAAAAATTACCCGTATTAAATGACACAAATCTGTTCCGCTTTCATATTTTTGTCTTTGCGAATAATATTCATGATTAGTAAATTTATCAATAATCCCCAACGACCAAAAAAATGCTTTAACCCATCTGCTTTTTCTGTTTAACTCCATTTTTCCTCCTTTCTTTTCAAAAACAAAAAGCTCTGCCCTCTTCTTAAAGGGCAGGGAAAACCCAGTAATAGAGTCAATTTTTTACCAAACTCACCCTGC
>JBFLZX010000036.1:0-11624 GCA_040756075.1 Patescibacteria group bacterium
GTGGGCAAATATCAAATGAATGCCAAATACTAAAATAACATTGAAAATGTCATTCCGAGGGCGGAGCCCGAGGGATCCCTCACGAATGTGAGAAATTTCTCAGACAAGCTGAGAGATCCTTCGTCTCCTTCACTGCGCTCAGGGGCCTCAGGATGACACCTTCGGTGTCAGTTGAGAGATCCCTCCCCTGATGAACATCGGGGTCGGGATGACGGCTAAGGGCCGTCAGTTGAAGGATCCTTCACTTCGTTCAGGATGATACAAGGCGTCATTTTAAATTTCATTTGACATTTGGATTTTGGATTTTGACATTTATTTAATTTTATACACTCTTAAATACCCATTTCCATAAACTTTCAAAAATTGGCGGTTGTTTTTTATTTTTTCTTCTAGTTTCGGGAATTTATTATTGGTCACTAAATAATTTGTTTTGAAATCATCTTTTAAAATTTTTGAGGTAAAGGCAGAATTTTTTAAATCAATAATATCTTCATATTTCTGATATAAATTTTTGTTGTATTTATAAAAAAATATTTGATCAAGTCCGGAAACATAATAATTTTGGTCATTAAAATAAAATAGAGGCGGGAAATCGCTCCAATCTAAATTAGCAACAATTGAATTTTTTGGAGTATTATTTTTAAGCCATAAAGCAGCTTCCTGATAGTCTTTATGATATGAACCAACAAAAGATTTTTTTGTCATAAAAGTAGAGAAGCTCCAAAAAAACAGAATAATAACTAAAATCAAGCTTGCAACAAAAAAATTCTTTAAACTTTGTTGCCCTAAAACTTTAGCAAAAAATCTTTTTAAAATCGGCGCAAGCGTAAAAGCGGCAAAAAGCAAAACAAAAGGCGTTAAATATTCAATAAATCGCTGTGAGCGCAGGGTTAAAAATAAAAAAGAAAGAGAGAAAATAAGGGAAACTAATATCGGCAGATAACTATTTTTTTCTTCAATAAATCTTTTTTTAAAAATCTTATTAATCAACAAAATAAAAACTGCCGCGGTAAAAAAGAAAAAAACTAAACCTGAACTTAAAAGCAAATTTAATGTTGATTTATAAGGATACCATTCAGCGCCAACTTGAATTTTTGCAAAAGGGCCGGTTTCAAAAAGCTGAATTTTTAAAAAAGGTAAGAGTTCGGGAAAATAAGGATGGGAAAGAATACCCAAGCCAAGACCCAAAAAGGTGAAGCCAAGCGGCGCCAAAAAGTGCATTATTGTTCGAGCGGAGTCGAGAACAATAACTTCTCGACTCGTCGCCTTGGCGACTCGCTCGAAGAATATCAACCCAAAACTCCATACCCCGACCATCACCAAAATCAAAATAAATCCGCCGTGTGTCCAAGAATATAAAAAAGAAATAGGAATAAGCCAAAGATATTTTTTGCGCGACAAAGCTAAAAATCCCAAAAAAAGCCAGACCATTGCCAGGCCTTGCGCTTGGATTAAATTCATTCGAAAAATAAAACCCGAAGACGCGCCTAAAAGCGAAATTGTCCAGAAAAAAGCGGCAAAAACTTTGTTCTTCTGCAAAATCAAATAAAAAACTAAAACCGCAAAACTAGAAAAAAGGGCAGTCGCAACCCTCGCGCCTAAAAAATCTCCTTCAATCCCCTCTGTAACATTAAAGGAAAGAAAATCGCCTAAAAATAAAAACGGCGCAAGAAAAAAATGAAACAAAAAATGCTGATCAACAAAATGCTGATGTAAAGTAGTAAAGTAAAGCCAAGGAAAATCCCTAAAAACGAATTTACCTTGGCTGAAAAGCTTGGCTATTTTTATATGGTAGTAAGCGTCGCGGCCCAAAAAATCCGGAATTTGAAATTGAAAAAACAAAAAAAAGCTGAAAGCAAAGGCAAAAATTAAAATCGCTTGAAATTTTATACGAGTAAAAAACTTGATTATTTTATTCATTTTCGTGCCGGTAATTGTAAATAAGAAGCTTTTTTAAACCGTTTTACCAAAAAACTAGAATTCTACAAAATGCGTCATACGCGCAGAATGTAGAATAACTGCATAGTTTTTGAATCTTGAATCTTGTCCCTCGTATCTTGAATGAATATCAAATAACCAAGATGCAAGAAACAATAACCAAATAAATTCCAATATTCAATAACCAATAACCAAAATAAAATATTAATTGTTTGGTTATTGATAATTGACTATTGATTATTGTTTGTATCTTGTTCCTTGGTTATTGGTGATTAAATACCAAAATTCCGCATTCAAAATTCCATTCCAAACTCAAGATACCAGATATAAGATACAATTCATTCTACCAAAAACCCGCTAAAAAATAAAAGGCTCCGTATAAAACGAAGCCAAAATTCTCGAAAATCCTACTTTTCGTTAAAATAAACAATTTTTTGGCATTCTAATTTTGATTTTCCTTGTTTTTCGCAAATCCGCATTTGCGCCTGCTGCATATTATAAATTCTAGATTGCTGGGAAAAATCATGCAAGGCGTTCATTATTAAGACGATCACGAATATGATCAAATAAAATGCCGTATAAGCCTCATCATCAACTTTTTTGCCAAGTTTGTGCAAAAAAATTCGGAAAATTAAATAAACTGCCAAACCGCAAAAAAGGATTGCCAGGGTACTCATCTTGCCGCCTCCTATTTCTTTTTTTCTTCTTTTTCAGGTTTTTCTTCTTTCATTAGTATTCTCCAGGCTTCAAAAGCCTGTTTTAATTGATCCGGATCATTTACATCTTTCCCAAGTTTTCTTGCAAATTCTAAAAATTCGTCTGTCTGCTCTCGGTTTTTCCTTCTTCTTTCTTTTCCTGTCTTTCTTTCTGCTATTTCTTCGTTAATCGAAGGGGGGAAAGAAAAAACAATTTCAGTAATTTTCGGCTCTTCAACAGCAAGTGGTGCAAGAATATTTAATTCTGCTTGTACATCGCGGCGAAAAGCTTCAGAATCGTCTTGAAGTTGTCTCCAAGTCAATCCCTGGCCAATCCGTTCAACTAATGGCTGAAGTAAATTCTTAATTGTCATTTCGAGATTTTGGTGCGACAGGCTATTGCAAACCTGCCATGTTTGAGGAAGACCTTGAGCAGTTAAAGAAAAATTCAATTTAATCCTCACTGCTGCTGTCACCACCCTTGGCGCAGCAGTTGAAAATCGAAAACTCAGCTCAAATCGCTGTTCCTGCTCAATAGTGATAAATCTAATAAACGGCCCCAGCCAGAAAAAATACCAACCTTGTTCAACTCCTCTTGCCGCCAGCGGGCTGCCCCACCGGAATGGTCTTCCCGCTCGCAATGGCAACTTTATCATCCCTTCATCAACAAGATGAAAAGACAATGCCAGCCACAATAAAACTACTAAACCGATTATAATTAAAACCATTAACATAACACCCTCCTTATTTTAGGGTTTAATGTACCGACCTTTGGACAGTGCAGATTAGCATATTTTATTCTGTTTGTCAAGAAATTAGTTTTTTTAGTTTTTTATGTTTTTTAACAGAAATTAGTTTTTTATGTTAGTTTTTTATTAGTTTTTTATGTTTTTTGGCTGAAAATAAAAACCAGCCCAAATTGACTGGTTTTATAATTTAACTAAAAGCTATAAGCTATTGGGTTACTGCTCTTACTGAAATCTTTTTCACCTGCGATTTGTCCACTTTTGGCAAACGAACAGTTAAAACTCCATTTTTTAATTCGGCAGAAATTTTGTCAGTTTCAATATCACAAGGCAAAATTACTGAACGAGAAAAAGCGCCCCAATAACATTCTTGATAAAAATAATTTTCTTTTTTAACCTGGCTTTCTTGCTTTCGCTCGCCGCGAATCGTTACCATATCATTATCAACTGTAACATCAATGTCCTCTGGCCGAACGCCGGCAATTGTTGACTTAATTACAATTGCGTCATCAGTCTGATAAACATCAATCGCAAGCTGCCCTTCGTATTCTGAAGCAAGATCTTCTTTTTTTTCTTTAACCTGAATTTTTCCTTCGGATTGGGGCATAGCTAATTTTGCTTCCTCTTCTTTTTCTTTTTCCTCTCTTTCTTTTGTTTTCGCCGTCACTTCTTTTTCTTCTTTCTTTTTTCTACTCAATAATTTTCCAAAAAATGATCGTTTCATATTTAGATATTAGATATTAGATATTAGATTTGGGCACAATCCTAATATCTAAAATCTAATATCCGACATCTTGCCATTTTTTATTTATGTTTTATTTATTATATCGAAAAATAATTCTTTTTAAAATATAGATCTATTCACATCTTACCTGCATTTTATTCACAGCCTTGCTAGCCTTTAACAGTTTAGTTTTTTTAATCTCCGCTGATAGAATAAAATACATTACGATCATTAAAATCACCAAAAGTCCAAAAGTAAAAGGAGTATTGGCAGAAACAACAATATTATAAACGCCGTGAAGCAAAATCGCACTGACTAAACCAAAGGTAATAAGACTTCCTTTCCCTCCTTTGTTTTTTAAAAATTTCGCCCGGCCTAAATAGTAACCGACAATTCCTGAAGCTATTGCATGCATTAAAGTTGCAGTAGCAAAACGCAACAAAATCGCACTCTCCCCTTCAGAAAAAACAACTAAAAGATTTTCAAAAGAAGCAAAGCCAAGACCAGCAGAAATACAATAAATAATTCCATCTAATGGTTCGGAAAACGTCGGCTGATGATAAATAGTTTTTTTAACTACCCAATATTTTAAAAATTCTTCAATTGGAGCAATTACGAATAAGGCGCCAAAAACAATGACTAAAAAATTTTGTGATATCGAAAAGCTAAAAAAGAAATCAGCGGCAAACTCTAAAGCAACTGCCGGCAGAGCTATTGCCGCACCATATAAAAAAGTTTTAAAAATTAGCCTTAGCGGCTCTTGGTCAAAAGGGTTGTCTTGGCGACGATAAAACCAAAGCCAAAAAAGACCAGGCAGCAGGGCAACAAAGATAAACCAAAGAATGGTTAATGCCGACATGAATTATGAATTATGAATTATGAATTTTGAATTTTAGTTCCGATTTTATCGGGACTATTCATAATTCCTGATTCTATTTCAGCAGTTCTTCAAAACGCTTCTTTAACTCTTCTTTTTCCATTGCCCCCATTGCCTCATTCACTTTTTCTCCATTTTTAAGAAAAATTAAAGTAGGAATGCTCATTACTTGAAATTTAGTAGCTAAATCCGGCGACTTGTCAACATTGATTTTTCCTACTTTGACTTTCTCTTCAAATTCTTTGGCGACTTCTTCCAGAATAGGAGCGAGTATTTGGCACGGACCACACCAATCAGCATAAAAATCTAAGACTATTGGCAATGTTTGGTCTTCTGTTTCTTTTTTAAAATTTTGTTCATCTAAATATAAAACGGGCATAAAAATCATTAAAACAAGAAACAAGAGAACATTAAAACAATTTATTTGTTTTGTTCTTGTGTTTTTATTCTTGTCTTCTTGTAATCTTTTGATTACATTATAGCCTTTTTACCCTCCGAAACTTTATCTTTGAAAGCTAAGTCTTGATTTACCACTAAAATAGATCTAGAGGTAGCGAATTAAACATTTGCTAATCGTGGTAAAGTTTAGGCGGGTAAAAAGTTTCATAACTCCGGCGACGACCTACTTTCCCCCCTCCCATATTTACAACGATTTCCGACAGTTTATTTTTCTTTTTATTTACAACTCAAAAGAGAAATTTCCACGGGGTTGTAATACATGGGAGGGGGTATCATCGGCCCTGTCTTGTTTGACGATTGAGTTCGGGATGGGATCAAGTCGTACCAAAACAGGAAGAGCCGCCGGAATAATGAAACCTTTATTATTTGTATCCAAAATTTCTTCGTCGCTTCGCGTCTTGAGATTTTTGACAAATAATAATATAGCCACAAATTACTAGTCAATTTTCTTCGCTCCTCGCTGCCGCTCGTCGTTTAATATAATCTTAATCTACGAATTGATCCGAATGCCCCGAATTCTATAAATTCGTAAAATTTGTAGTATTCGGATATCATTTGTATATTTGGATTATATTGCTCCAAACGAAAGTGAGGAGCGAATAACAGACAAATTGATTTATTAGTACGGCTTGGCTTAATCTGTTGCCAGACTTACACCTGCCGCCTATCCCCCGAACTATTACTTACGTAAAGTTCGGGGTTCCCTCTTCGCTTCAACAAAACATAAGAACTCGCACAAAAGATTGTGGGAGTCCCGTAGTTTCGCTGAAAGCGAATACTTTGGGAAACCCGGTAGTCTCCCGGGAATCTAAAGTCTGCTGCTTGCGCCGCAAACAATAAGACCTAATCTTGGGGTCGGCTTCACGCTTAGATGCTTTCAGCGTTTATCCAAGCTAAACATAGCTACCCAGCAATGATCTTGGTAGATCAACTGGTACACCAGAGGTTTATTCCCGTCGATCCTCTCGTACTAGACAGGAGCCCCCTCAAGTCTTTGCGCCTGTGGCAGATAGGAGACCGAACTGTTTTACAACGTTCTGAACCCAACTCGCGTACCCTTTTAACCGGCGAACAGCCGGACCCTTGGCAGCTTCTTCACCGCCAGGATAGGATGAGCCGACATCGAGGTGCCAAACCGCCTCGTCGATATGAGCTCTTGGAGGCGATCAGCCTGTTCACATAATTCTTTGGTTACCCAAAGTGTTGACTATATCTTCATCCCCCACCACCTTCCACTACAAAATGGTATAATTTAACTTTTAATTATTATCATTTTTATAGGTAAAAGTGGTGGGGGAGTAGGACATATTGTGGCGGTTTTGCCGCCACCTCGGTATAAAAACCTTAGTCGATACGGGTCCAGCACTTTTTGAATTTATCAAAAAGCGCCGCCTCCAGCACTTAATAAAAAATGCCGGGTTCCCACGGTATTCCCCTCTTTAATATAATAAAGTTTGGGGTTCACCGTTATTAGTCCTATACTATTTCTTGGTGTTGCCATCAAGAAGGGACAACAACCCATTATATAGGGTTTATCCCCGGAGTAACTTTTGTCCGATGGGCTTCTCCACTTCTACATGTAGAAGTCGGATCACTAAATTCCACTTTCGTGACTGGTCGGGATGTTCCCCTTCCAGTAAAGCAGGCTTGTGCTTTTGCGCTATCGTCCCGATTTCCATCCGGGACTAGCCTACCTTTAAACGCCTCCGTTACATTTTGGGAGGCATCCACCCCAGATAAACTGCCCACCAGGCACTGTCTGCCTCGCGCTCCGCGCGAGAAAATCCCAAATCATAAATCCCAAATCACAAATAAATTCTAAATTCCAATTTTCAAAATTCAAAACACAATGTTTTGGTCATTTGAATTTTAGTCATTAGATATTGTTTGGAATTTGATGCTTGGTGTTTGGAATTTCCTTGTGCGAAGCACTAAGGCGTTAGATCTTAAGTCAAGCAAGGATGGTATTTCATATTGCGACTCTTCCCGGCCCAAAAGTCGGGATTCATAGTCTCCCATCTATGCTAAGCATGATTAACTCAAAATCAATGCCAAGCTACAGTAAAGCTTCACGGGGTCTTTTCGTCTTGCCACAGGTATGCCGCATCTTCACGGCAATTGCGATTTCACCGGATACCTCGCTGGAGACAGTCTCCAAGTCGTTAAACCATTCATGCGGGTCGGAACTTCACAATTTTATGAAGTTGTAGACTATACTTTCATTGATTTAGATTTTTTGATTAGAAATTATAATTTCGTTTTCCTGCTGGATTCATTTGTTCTGCCAAGCTAATAATCTTTTTAAGTCCTTCATCTTTTAGATGTTCGTTCTTTACCATTAAGCAAACAATTAGCTTAAATAATTTAAAGTCTTTCTGTTTGCTTGTTTCTAACGAAAATTTCTCAAAATGCGGAACAATCTTTCCGGCCAAATCTTCCAAATTTTTTACCTCATATTTGTAGTTTTGATCTGACTTTGAGAATCTAATTGAACCACAAGAAAAGAAGTCTTTTATTTTGAACAATATTGACCGACTTCGTTTATGCTGTGAAATTGAAAAGCTTGGTCTTACTTCCCATTTCACCTCCCCCAGATTTCTGGGAGAAAACGAAACACAAAATGATCCTTCGCTATCTACAAAACCACTAACATAATATGGATTTAATTTGTTGTTCATATCTTTTTTTCTTTCTTCTAAATCATAAATCAATGGTTGGCGTATTATAGAAGCTCACGGCTTCTATCGCTGTCTAATATTGACATTAGTCGTTACGGGATCGCCTCTACGGCGACTTCCCACGGTATTGTTTTATGCTTTCGATCTATTCCTTGTATCTAGACCATACATAAAATATCCACCGTTATGAGCCAACTTACGGGCAGTTTCCTTCCACCCGACAAGGGACTTCGCTACCTTAGGACGATTCGTTTATGTTAGCTCATAATCGCTTATGAGATCGGACTATATCATCCCCGATGTGACATCGAGGTTTGGCGTATAGTCTCTGAGGATTTTCCGATTCATCATCGGAATCTTTCCTGCTGATTATCCCCACTGAAAATTTTTCACTATAATTCTAATTTTGCATTGCCATTTTGACTTTTGCATTTTAATTTTTGAATTATAGTATCTTCAGATACTCGGGATTTTCCAGCATACAGCCAAATTTTTTAACTACAATCGTCAATTTTATAGTTATCGCCGGCGTTCGTCAGCGCTTGGGTTTGGAGCTTGCACTCCTTGCCTTAACGTTCTGACACTGGCCAGGTTTCAGCCCCTATACATCCTCTTGCGAGTTTAGCAGGGACTTGTGTTTTTGGTAAACAGTCGCCTGGAGTCGTTCGCTGCGCCCCATACGCTCGTGCCTCGCTTCTGCTCGGCACTCGCTAAAATTAAAAACCAAAAATCAAAATTAAAGAATGTTCAAATTTTCCAGAGGGAAATTTGAACAACCTAATTTTTGAGATTTGAGATTTAAGTTTTGAGATTGAGTGAGTGTCGAACGAAAGTGAGACACGAACGATAGGGAGTTCTTATTCCAAAGTTACGAACATTGTATTGCCGAGTTCCTTAGCGAGGTTTCTTCCGTTCACCTGAGCACACTTGTGCCCACCCACCTGTGTCGGTTTGCGGTACGGTCATCCTGCACTTTCTCTTTTAGAGTCTTGCCGTTTTTTCTTGGCTCTGATTTAGCTCAAGTTGAGATTGCTTACGCGCTCTCTCCTGTCATTCCGCAAAGCGGAACAACAACGTATGTAACCAAAATACGATTGAACTATTTCAGTGCGTCAACGACAAGAAAGTGCAGAATGGTGCTGGAATATTAACCAGCTGTCCATTGCCTCGCGCTCCGCGCGAGAAAATCCCAAATCACAAATCCCAAATCGCAAATAAATTCTAAATTCCAATTTTCAAAATTCAAAACACAATGTTTTGGTCATTTGAATTTTAGTCATTAGATATTGTTTGGAATTCGGTGCTTGGTGCTTGGAATTTCCTTGTGCGAAGCACAAGACTTAGGGCCGACTAACCCTAGGATGATTCTCATTGCCTAGGAAACCTTGGGTTTTCGGTGCCCCGATTTTTCATCGGAGTTTTTGTTACTCATACCAACATTCTTACTTCTACAAACTCCATCCTGACCTTGCGGAAGGACTTCACTGCTTGTAGAACACTCCCCTACCACCACCGCATCTCGCTTCGCTCGGTGCGGTGGAATTTCTAATTTCTAATTTCTAATTTCTAATTCAATTTAAAAATTTTAAAATTTAAAATTGAATTGAAAATTGAAAATTGAAAATTGAAAATTCCGCATCGAACAAAGTGAGATGCGGTGATTCGTATCTTCGGTGGCAGACTTAGGCCCGAAAATTTTCGACGCAAAGATTCTTGGAAAGTGAGCTATTACGCACTCTTTAAAGGATAGCTGCTTCTAAGCTAACCTCCTAGCTGTCAAAGAATCTTCACTTTCTTTATCACTTAGTCTGCACTTTGGGACCTTAAATGATGATCTATAGGCTGTTTCCTTTTTGACTATGGAGCTTAGCCCCCACAGTCTGACTCCTATGCCAGCCAAGATAAAATTCGGAGTTTGATTGGAAACAACAGGATTTCTCCTGCTACCCCCATTCAGTGCTCTACCTTTATCCGGTTTTAGCATAAGGCTAGCCCTAAAGCTATTTCGGGGAGAACCAGCTATTACCAAGCTCGATTGGTTTTTCGCCCCTATCCACAGCTCATCCCAGAGTGTTGCACGGCTCACGGGTTCGGACCTCTCCCCGACTTTCGTCGGGGTTCATCCTGGCCATGGATAGCTCGCTTGGTTTCGGGTGTACCCCCACCCTCTTCTCTTTGTATAAAAACAAAGAAATGCGCTATTAACACTTGGTTTCCCTCTGCCTTCATCGCGTTAGCGACTTAGACTCGAGGGTGGGGGTAACTCGTTGGTTCGTTCTGCAAAAAGCACACCATTATCCCCCACCACATATTACAACGCGTAGAAATTAAGGAAATCTTTCTGTCTTTGCAAATACAGAAAAATTAATTCTACCCATCGTAATACGTGGTGGGGGACTCTGATTCGATTGTAAGTGTATGATTTCAGGTTCTATTTCACCGCCCTCACCGGGCTACTTTTAACCTTTCCCTCACGGTACTAGTTCACTATCGGTCAAGATTGGTATTTAGCCTTAGAAGAGTAGTTCTCCTGTCTTCACACGAGATTCCACTTAGCTCGTGCTACTTTGGAATAACCCAGCTAGGCTGAGTTATGGCCCGCTTTGCGGGCAAACCGTAAAGATTAAAAAGCTTTCATTTACAGGACTATCACCTTCTATGGTGAGCCTTTCCAGGCTCTTCAATTAGCCTTTCAAATTTTTAATCTTAGCCACGCTAAGCGTGGCGGCAACCGCGCTGAGTGCGGTTATGGTTTTCCAAAACCCCGTTTTTGGTTCATAGTTCATGGTCATTAGTTCATAGTTTTAAAGCTATGAACCATGAACCAAGAACCATTAAACCAATCACGGTTTAGGCTTTTTCCCTTTCGCTCGCCGCTACTTGGGAAATATCCACTGCTTCGCAGTGGAAATTCCAAATTCAAAATTCCAAATCCCAAATAATTTTTTAAATCCAAATTTAAAAATACCAAGACAGTCTTTAATTGTTTTGAATTTTGGATTTTGATAATTTAAATTTATTTGGAATTTGGTGCTTGTGATTTGGTGCTTCCATTGCGAAGCAATGGTATTGTTTTCTTTTCCTCCGGCTACTGAGATGTTTCACTTCGCCGAGTACCCCCACCCTGCTCCGCAGGGAAACTCCAAATTCCAATATCCAAATCCCAAGCAAATTCTAAATTCTAATTTTCAAAATTCAAAACAAGATGTTTTGGTTATTAGAATTTTGGTAATTGAAATTTATTTGGAATTTAGTGCTTGGTGCTTGGAATTTCTATGCGAAGCGTGGCGTAAGCCATGCGAGCATGGCTTGGGTTGCCCCATTCGGAAATCCCCGGATCAAAGGTTGCTTGCCGCCTCCCCGAGGCTTATCGCAGACTGCCACGTCCTTCTTCGGCCAATCTTGCCAAGGCATCCTTCATACACCCTTATTTTTGTCTGTTAAATTGACTAGCAATTTGTAGCTACTATAAATTTAGAGGTTGGAAGTTAGATAATTAGAAATTGG
>JBFLZX010000037.1:0-11560 GCA_040756075.1 Patescibacteria group bacterium
TGCCGGGCCTGATTTTCAAATTTATGCTGAACTATTTTCGCGCCGTATTGCTTGGCGATTTCCAAAGTTTTATCGGTGGAAAAAGAATCAACAATAAAAACCTCATCCGCCCAATCGGCGATATTTTTGAGCAACCGCTCAATATGAATTTCTTCATTATAAGTGAGAATTATGACGCTGAGAGGTATTTTCATCTATCTAATTTTGACCTTAATAAATATACATAGAAAAATATAGATGCTTGAAGGGTGAGGAATTATTCCAGAATTTGGTTTCTTAAATTTTTTGCTTCGGCTTCAAAAAATAATATTAATTCCTTTTTATCCAGGGGTTTAATCATTTTCGGCCAATCGCCGGCTTCGGCGACTCTAATAAATTGGCTGCCCAGTTGCAATGAGTCAATATGCCAATCAAATTTAATTTTTGATTTTTTGATTAAATCGTCAATATTATAATTTTTCTCTTTGCAAATAAAAAATAAATCAACATAATCCCGAGCTTTTGTTCGCTGATAAATCGTGAAAAGCTTGTTAACCGCGATATCCAGCAAACTATCGGTATCAACGCCGTAATTTTTTATTCCGGACTCAATTCTGGCAAATGGGAAAAATGTAAATTCCGTTTTCAAAATTTCGTTTTGAAAATGAAGAAAAAAAAGATTTCTGTTGAAACTTTGCTCGTAATCTATTTTATTGATTCCCAATTCTTTTTTATATTTCTGTAAAAAAATATCTATCGCCAACACGTCAACTTCGCGCTCGGAAAAAAAATCTAAGTCTTCCGAATATCTATGATTTAAATAAAAAGCGGCAAGGGGCGTTCCGCCGGTCAGATAAAAATTTTTTGCCAGCGCTTTTTCCTTGCCAAATTCTTCCAAAAAGCGGATTTGATTTTCTGAAAGAATATTATCGGGCATTTAAAAGCATCTCTAAAAATTTACGGCGATGAGGGTCAATAATAAAACGGTTCCAATAAAGTCGCAGTTTTTTTTCTTTAATTTTCTTTCCATTAAGTCCGAAATTAATCATCTGCTCCAATTCCCAAATTTCTTTTTCTTCTTTATTTCTAAATGATTTCTCGTCTGTTGACCAATTATACATAATAAAATTATAACCTAAATTTTGAATTTAAACAAATTAATTAACTATCCAATAGTTTTCGTAAAATTGTTTAGTCATTTTAATAATTTATTATACTCTCCTAGCCATTTCTCAGCCACTTTTTCGCTGGAAAATTCTTGTTCCACTAGCGCGCGGCCAGCCTCGCCCATTTTTTTGGCTAAATCGGGATTATTTAAAATCTTCAAAATCGCCTCGCCAACTTGATTAATTTCTTTTTCAATTACCAGTCCGGCGCCGGCTTTCTCCACTTCATTAGAAATACCAACTCCTTTTGAAATGACAACCGGCAAACCGGCAACCATTGCTTCCGCCACCGCCATTCCAAAATTTTCCGAATAAGAAGACAAAACAAAAACATCGCTTTCTCCGTAAGCCGCGATTTTATCGTCGCCCAAAAGCATATCCGTAAAGATTACATCTTTGCCAATTTTCAATTTGCAATTTTCAATTTTCAATTCAATTTCTTTTCTATAATTATTTTCATCCGGGCCCGCTAAAACCAAAACCGCGTTCGGCTCTTTTTTAATAACCTCGCTAAAAGCCGGAATTAAAGTGTCTAAACCCTTAATCCAGTTTAAACGTCCTAAAAAAAGAATGATTTTTTTACGTTTCGGTATTTTAAATTTTTTTATAAAATCTTCGTCTCTTTGCGTTTTACGCTTTTCGCTTTTTGTTACGTCTATTCCATTAGGAATCACGATGGCTTTCCTCAACAACAAACCGGTTTTCAAATAATCTTCTTTTTCTTTCTCAACGGTGAAATGTATTGCCGCGGCGCCGGATAAATTTCTTTTTTCAATTAAATTAATATAAATCCTCTTCTTTAATCTTTTTAAAAAATCTTTTTTAAGCGGCTCCTGCATAAAATTTCCTCGAGGAGAAATAATATAAGGCTTATTAAATTTTTTGGCGTAATAAGCGCCGAGCGTCGAAGCTGATAAAAAAACCGATGTGATGTGAATCAAATCAAAATTTTTCGCATTTTTTGCCAAAGCGCGATGCAAAACTCGAGAATACTGCCATGGCCGAAAAGTAATGGGAAAATAAAAAACCTTTACGCCGTCAACATCGACTTCGCGATTAAGAGGAACATTTAACCCCCCCGAAATATCAATGTTCGTCGTATAAACGGTAACATCGATTCCCAACCCAACCAAGCCCTTATTTAATTCGTGCACGCTCCTAATCGGCCCGCCGTAGCGGTAAGCGGGAAGATAACTAGGAACTATATGTAAAATCTTCATTTTTTTTTATTAAAAAATAATTTATTGCCAGTAAAATTACAAATAACCGTATTGCTCCCGAAAAAACCGGCGCCGCCCAATTTTCGATGTCTTTAACAAACGAAAACCACAAAACGGCATAAATCATTATTCCAGGAGCGGAAAACTCGGTTTTAATTATTAAATATTCGTATATCGCCCTAAAAATTATTCCTGTCAAAGCCATGCCGAAAATAATTCCAAATATCCCAAAATTCATGTACCAATCGCCTATAATCGTAGGTCCGACATGTGTGGCGTAATCGTCGTTTGACAAAACACCAATACGATGCCCAAATTTATTGCCGCTCGCATTTACGCTTAACGGCTTATTCTTCCAAATAAATCTCGGCGGACTAAAAGTTAGTAAAATTTCTTTGAATGATTTGCCATATTGTAAAGGTTGAGACATTGCCACTACGGCGGAAAAAACACCCAATTGATTTATCCGCGACAAAAAACTATCCGCGCCGAATTTTGCGATCCGTCCAACAACATTCTGCCCAACAGCATTTTCGCCGCTATAAACATCTTTAACAAAATAATCGGGCGTAACACCATAACGACAAATATTTCCAAAAGGAAAAACAAACATAACAATCGCGGCGATCGCAACCAGAATTGGCCAAAAATCTTTTTTCCAAGAATACCACCTGACAATTAAATAAATAACAACCGGAACAATTATACCCATTCGAACGCAAGTCGGAAAAGCGTAAATCATCTCGGCTCCAAAAGCTAACCAAGCCAAAAACCCCCAAAACTTAAAACGAGAATCGTTTTTCTTTTTTAAAACAAAATAAGAAATAAAAGCGATTGCTAAAGCTATATAAGATAACCAACCGAGATTACCCAATAAACTATAAAATGGGTTTTGTAAAAATTGTTGAGAGGGGTTTAAATCATTATACCCGCCCATTAAAATTTTTATTAATTTCACGGCCCATCCGGAAATAAAAATAAAACCAAAAACCCAAACGGCCCTTGAAAAATTCCATTCTCTTTTAAGCGGATTTATTTTTCCGGCCAGAAAAACCGGCAGCCGGCTAAAATAGCCAAGCGCGAAAAATAAAACGCCGATAAGCGAATACAACACCGCTTTGGCGCTATAGCTATTATCGACTAAAAAATAACCGTAATATGATAAAGACGCAAGCGGAGCAAAATAAAAAATTACCGTCCAATAAATAATCGCTGAATTGCCAAGCGCGAAAAAATCAAAACGATTTAAAAATTTTTGCATTATCTAATTATCTTTCTGGTATTTTGAAAAAATTTATAAATTTTATATAAATACCTTAACGCCGACCTCGGCATAAGAAATAACGGCAAGGCGATATAAAATTCCGGAAAATTCCAATAACATTTGAACATTTGTTTTATTTTTGGCGTTCTAGAGCCGAATCCCGTTGTGAATCCTCTCGCTCTCTCAACAATAACCGCCCGCCAAGCGCGACTAAATTTATCAGCAAGCGCTTTGCGTATTATTTTTTTATCAAACTTATCTTTAAATTCTTGAACAATTAAAAAATAATTTATGCCGTGAACTTGAAAAGAATCATACCAACGCGCTTCGCCGGGTAATTTTGGGAAACTTAAAATATAAGGATTTTTAACAAAATAAAATTTTTCTCCCCTTGCTAAAACGGATAAAATAATAAATAAATTAACCCATGATGTGCCAGTATATTTATAAGCCGCCTCCAATTCCCGTATTGCATCGCTTTTCCTAAAAATCGTCGCCGTAATAAATCCAAGTTGATCATTAATTTCTTTTAAAACTTGGTTTCTGTTATTAAAAAAACAATCTTCATCTTTATTAAAAGCCACATCTTTGTCATCATCGATATTTCTGGAGTTTACGTAAATCAAAGAAACTTTTGAATTTGATTCGATGATATTTAATATTTTTTTAATTGCACCGTCTGTTAAAATGTCGTCTCCAAACCACCAAACATATTTGCCTCTTGCCTCTTTGGTTAAAAATATAACCGTCGCATCAAGGCCTTCTTTTTTCCCCTTAAAATATCTAATCGGAACAGATATTTTTTTATAATAATCGTTAATTAAATTCTCCGTTTCTGTATTAGCACTGTCGTCGCGGACGACGATTTCAATCCGCGAACTAATTTCTGAATTTAATTGAAAAATTATATTGTCAAAAAATATTTTTACTTTGTCGGGCTGATTATAAGTGGCCAGACAAATGCTTAAAATAATATTTGAGCGATTATCTCCCATAATTTTTCCGCCAACGCTATTTCTTAAGCAACTCAACTAATAAATTTAATTCATCGCTGTCTAATTCCGGATTATTCGGAAAATAAAAACTGTTTTTATGTATAAATTGGGCATTTGGACAATTATTGCTGCTGGAAACATATTTTTTATAGAACGGCTGCTTGGTGATGTCTCCGGCAATAATAGGCCTAATTTCAATATTGTTATCAAAAAACCTATTTTTATACTTTTCTAAATCATCTCGATTTTTGCAAATTACCGGCATTGCAAAATTAGAAACAATATCCATATGGCCGGCTTTAATTGTTAAAAAATCGTCGTTTTTTTCTTCTGCTTCTTGAAAAATCTTAAAATTATCTTGTCTCCCGGAAACAATTTCATCCCAATAATCTATTTGAATATTCCCCAAAAATCCACTAATTTCCGTAGGACGAATATTAAAACCTAATTCATAAAAAACATATTTTGAATAAAATTCTTCTATATCATGATAATTTCGCAACTTTTGCTGTGCGCTTACAGGTAAATTACGATCCCAACCGTGCGCTCTTGCCGTTATTAGAGCAAAATAAAGTTCTTCATCATCGGTGCAAATCATTCCTCCTTCGATTGTTGAAATATGATGCCCGACAAAAAAAGAAAATGTTGAAGCAAGCCCAAAATTACCTAAAAGAACGCCATTTGTTTTTGAACCCAAACCCTCACAATTATCTTCTATAAAAACAATCCCTTTTTTATCGCAAATATCTTTAATTTTCGCAATATCATGAGAAAATCCCAGCGCGTTCGTCAAAAAAAATCCTTTTAATTCTTCAATTCGTTTTTCTAATGCGTTACTCGAAACATTTAAAGAATCTATTTCGCAGTCAATCGCAACCGGCAACAACCCCATTTGAATTACGGGCATAACGTTTGTTCCCCAGGTAAGCGCCGAAACGCCGACTTTATCGCCTTTTTTAAATCGTCCCAAATTCATCAGCGCCTGCAGCAAAACAAGATTTGCACTACTCCCACTATTAACAAAAACCGCAAATTTTCTGCCTTGTTTTTTTGCAAATTTCTCTTCAAACTTTCTGCATTCCCGGCCCATACTCAACATTTCAGCGCTTGATATAAATTCGCAAAGCTTGTTTTTCGTATCCTGTTCTTTATAAAATGTCGATTTGATAAGCTTAATCATTTCTTTTGAGTTTAATATAATATAAAATAAAAATATGAAAATATCAAACAAAAAAGGAATATACGTTGAAAACGCGCACAAAATAAAAGGCGTTTATCTAAAAAATAAAACGTATTCAAAAGCAATGGATTCTATGATTATTGTTTGTTCCGATATAATGATTTTTAACCGCAATGAAAAATCTATTTATCTTGCCAAGCGCCGGGTTGAACCGATGAAGGGTTGGTGGGAAATCGGAGGAAGAAGATTCGCCGGAGAAACGGCCTTAGAAGCGGCCGTAAGAAATTTTTTCCGTGAAACGACTTTAAAAATAAATCGTTCGCAATTTAAATTTATAACAATAATTGAAAACATCTGGCAAAATAGAAAAGAAAAGCCGCAAAAAATAGGAAAACACGACTTAATCTTTATCTACGCCGTAAGCCTTAATAAAAAAGAAATAGAAATCGTTTCAAAAAATTTAGACCCAAAAGAATATTATCCCAATTCCCTTGAAAAATTCGACAGAAAAAGGCTTTTGAAAGAAAAAGTTCATCCGGCTATTGTGAAAATTTACGATAAGATATTCAATTAATTTTTTCCGCTAAATTCAAATCATTTTGGACCATCGCCTTTATCATTTCTTTGAACGGCGTTTTTGGCCACCATCCTAATTCTTTTTTTATCTTAGAAATATCCGCAACAAGCGGCTGACCGCCTTCTTCTTTGAAAAATTCATTGCTGACAACAACGTATTTATCCCACTCAAGTCCGACTTCTTTAAACGCTACGTCCAGAATATCTTTTACGGTATGAATTTCGCCGGTGCCAATAACATAATCATCCGGCTTATTAGCCTGCAGCATCAGCCACATCGCTTCAATATAATCGCCGGCAAATCCCCAATCGCGTTTCGCCTCGATATTTCCAAGAATAAGTTCTTTTTCTTTTCCCAGTTTTATTTTTGCCGCGGCCGAAGTAACTTTTCTGGGCAGGAATTTTAAATCCCGACGCGGAGACTCATGATTGTATAAAATTCCGGTGCAGGCGAATATGCCATAATTATCCCTGTACATCTTTACGAGATAAAATCCGGCCGTTTTCGCGATTCCGTAAGGATTATTCGGATTAAGGGCAGTATTTTCATTTTGAGGAGATTCTTTGGCATCCCCAAACATCAAACTTGAACCCGCCAGAAAAAATTTGGATTTCCCCGAATATAATTTAATCGCTCTAAGAAAAAAATGAATGCTTTCAAAATTCGTCTTTAAAATATCCTCCTCATCTTCAAAAACAATACGAGTGTCCACGCGGGAAGCTAAATGATAAATCTCATCGGGCATTATTGTTTTAACCAGCTCGATAATTTTTTCTTCATTTTTTACGTCGCATTCATAAACCTTTACTTTTTCTTTAATATCTTCTATCCGCCAAGAATTATCGGTTTTCCTAAAAATTATACCATGCACCTCATATCCTTTTTTAATCAAAAATTCGGCCAAATAAGAACCATCTTGGCCGGTAATGCCGGTGATTAGCGCTTTTTTCATAATAATCAGTTTATCTATTTTTGCTTTAAATAATATCGTCGATCCTTAATAAGACGAAATTGTGTAGTACATAAAAAATATTTAAAATTTTTTATTCCATAAAATATGTATCATTTTTCGCCCAAATAATTTCGTATCCATATTTTTTAAGTAAAACAAAAACTTCGTCATCGCTTTGGCCTTTTTCTTTTAAAAAAGCGGGGTGAACAGATATATCCAATGCCGGCCGCCTTGATAAAATATTATGCATGGACCTTAAAACATCCAGCTCCGATCCCTCAATATCCATTTTAATAATATCCGGAAATACTTTGTGAGCTTCACAAAATTCATCCAAAGACACAGTTTTTTTGGTTCCCGAATAAATTGATTGTTTAAAATTATATATTTCCCCCGGGATACCCAATGCTACACGGAATACGCCGCCTTTTATATTATTTAATCTAAAATTTTTTTCAGCGATGTCCGCAAAAGAATCAACAATTTCAAAAGCGTAAGATTTTTCCACGCCCAAACCGTTTGCCACAAGACAATACCAGCCAATATGCGCTCCCAAATCAAAAAATATTTTTTTACCTTTAGCTATTTTAACAAAATATTCATATTCTTCCGGTTCATAAAACATTTTTTCGTCCTTAATTATTGTCGAACCGTTAAATATATCCATTGAGGTCGGCCAATTATGAATTAAAATCTTATTAGATGTATCGCCAACCAAAAAAGTTTTAGGAAAGCCAAAACTTTTAATAAGAAACCTAAATTTATGATATAAACTCCTCATGGTAATTTAATTTACGCAATCAAAATTAAACCTACGGAGTGCATTAGCGCGTCACATTACCGTTCAATTCCGCCTCAACCATAATTTTCACAAGCTCTTTGAATTTAACTTTCGGTTCCCAGCCAAGTTTATTTTTAGCTTTTGAATAATCACCGATTAACAAATCAACTTCCGCCGGTCTCATATACATTGAGTCAATTCCAATAATTTCCTTTCCGCTTTTGCGGTCAATTCCTTTTTCATTTAATCCTTCGCCGTCCCAAACCAAATCAAAATCAAGCAATCCGCACGCTTCTTCAACAAATTCCCGAACCATATGGGTTTCGTTGGTCGCCAAAATATAATCATCGGGATTTTCTTGTTGAAGCATTAACCACATTCCCTCAACATAATCTTTGGCATATCCCCAATCTCTTTTAGCGTTAAGATTTCCTAAATACAATTTTTCCATTTCTCCGCGCTTAATTTTTACCAAGCCGGAAGTTATTTTCCTTGTCACGAAATTTTCCCCGCGGCGAGGAGACTCATGATTAAATAAAATCCCATTGCAGGCAAACATTCCATAACTTTCTCTATAATTTACCGTTGACCAATAAGCATATACTTTGGCAGCGCTGTAAGGACTTCTTGGATAAAACGGCGTTGTCTCTTTTTGGGGAACTTCTTGAACCTTACCAAACATTTCCGAGCTTGACGCCTGATAAAATCGCGTTTTTGGACTATTGTGTCTAATTGCCTCCAACAATCTTACGGTTGAAAGACCCGTTGTATTGCCGGTAAATTCCGGAATGTCGAAACTGATTCTCACGTGGCTTTGCGCGCCCAAATGATAAATTTCATCGGGTTTTATGTCGCTAACAATGCGATGAAGCGAACTTGAATCGGTTAAATCTCCATAGTGTAAAAAAATTTTATGTTTCGCGCGATGAATATCGGGAATTAAATGCTCAATTCTTTGCCTGTTAAAGGTGCTTACTCTACGCACAATGCCATGCACTTCGTATCCTTTATCAAATAAAAACTCCGCTAAATACGAACCGTCTTGTCCGGTTATGCCGGTTATTAAAGCTGTTTTTTTATTGTTCATAGCTAATTATTTTAAATTCGGGTAATGGCACAATAAATTTACCGCCGTTTTTTAGATATTCCAATTCTCTGTTTATAAATTCCGGTAAAAAATGCCAGGCCAATATAAAATAATAATCAGGTTTTCTGGCGCGAGATTCTTCTTCTGAAATTATAGGAATTAAAGTGCCGACTGTAAATTTCCCCCATTTTTGCGGATTTCTGTCGGCAACCGCCTCTATCAGATCAGGAGTAAATCCGTAAAATTGCAAAGTAGTATTACCCTTGGTTGACGCGGCATATCCGTGTATTTTTCTGCCTTTTGCCACTTCCTGTTTTATAAAAGAAACCGCTTTTTCTTTAGCCTCCAATATACGCCCGACCAATGCATTATAAGTTTGCTTGTCGCCCAATCCAAGCTCGGATTCTTTTCGCCTGAGAGCGGCAACCCTGTCCGCGGCGCCGTCTTTAATTTTCAAAGCGCTCCCTTTCCCCGATTTTTTAACGTAAACGCGGACGCTCCCCTCGTTTATATGTTCGCGCATCTCCGCGTCAAAAATCTCCAAGCCGTGTCGCTTCAACAAATTTTCAAGCGAAAACAAGGAATAATATTCTAAATGCTCATGACAGATACCATCAAAAGCGTTGCGTTTCAAAAAAGGTGGTAAATACATCATCTGGATAATAAAAACTCCGTCATCGTCCAAACATTTCACAACATCGGAAACGAAACTATTGGGGTCGTCTAAATCGTAAAACATTGCAATAGCTGTTATTGCCTTGGCTTTCGCTTCGCCGAATTCTTTCTGCCATGCCGGCTGGTTGAAAAAATCCACGATTATTTTTGTAGTTCCTTCCTTTCCATATTGCTCCAAATTTTTTGCCGGCTCAAAACCAACGGTATTCAATCCGACAATTTTATATCCTCTTAAAAGAGTGCCGTCATTCGCCCCTATATCTATAACATAATCTCCGGGTTTTAAATCCGCTATTTCCGCAACCTTTCCCGCGATATTATTCAACTCATCGGTCATTGTTTTATTAATTCCGGAACGATACCAATAATTCCCGTACATCGCTTCCGGCGAAACAGTATGTTTAAGCTGAAGCAAACCGCACCCTCCTTTTTTCGCATCGCAAAGAACCAACTCAAGCGGGGCCTTTATGCCTTTGTCGTTGTCAGGAGAATCCAAAAAATCAGAAACATATAAATCACCAAGAGACATGATTGAAGTTAATTCTTTAGAACCGCAAACGCGGCAATTATTTATAACTCTTGAAACCGCATTCATAATGTAATTAAAAAATACCAAATTTTAAATCTATTGTCTATTTTTCTTTAAAAGCATCATTAAATTCTCTTTGAGAATAAATTTTCTGTGGCTGAAAAATATTTTATAAATTTTATATAATATTTTATTTATCCAAAGCGGCATTAAAAACAACCAAATGACAATCCAAAATTCCGGAAAATTCCAATATAGTTTAAACATTTGCCAACGTTTACCTTTTGGGGTGTCCCAGCCGCCGACCCAGCCGACTAACATACCGCGCCACAAACTTGCAAAATTTTTTTTGAGACCTTTTTTCACGTTACGCCGGCCAAATTTATCAGAAAATTCCATAAAAATATTGCGAAGGGTGATACCATAAACCTCGAAACCGCGATTTCTTATTGTATTATCGCGAACTACATTTTTTTTTATTTCCGACGGAGTTGCTGGATAAGCTTCAACTATCGGTCCGCGCAAGAAATAATTCTTGCCGCTGACGGATAAAACATATAAAACAATAAAAAGGTTGGAAAAAAGAGAACCTACATATCTTTCTGCGCCGTCTAAAGCCGATAAAGCAATTGATTTTCTAAAAATTGTAGCGGAAATAAATCCTAAACCGGTAACATCGCCGCTCAATATTTCATCAATATTATGAAAAAAACGATTATTTGGAATATTAACCGCTAAAGTATTGTGCCCAAAAACATTATAATTTGCCCATATAAAATTTACAGTTGAATTATTTTTAATAACCGACAAAACCTGAGCTACGCCGCCCGGATAAATAACATCATCGCCTATCCACCAAATAAATTTACCAACTGCTTCTTTGGTTAAATAAATAACCGTACGGTCAATGCCCTCTTTTTTGCCTCTAACATATCTAATAGGAAACCTTTTTTGATAGCGTCTTATTAATTCTTCAGTTTCTGAATTTGTACTGTCGTCTCTTATGAAAATTTCAACTTCCGGCGTTATTGTTTTAAACACAGACATTTGTCGGTTCATTAGTTGATAATAATTTTAACATTTCATTCGGTGTTTTTCCATTTAAGCCGCAATGTTCCATATTGTTGTATTCCTCATTCCAGTCTTTGATTTTGG
>JBFLZX010000038.1:0-11154 GCA_040756075.1 Patescibacteria group bacterium
ATATATAACGAAATTCGCTTCACTCATTTCGTCAATCCATCTAAAAGTTAAATTCTTAGACAGCCTCTCTTGCTTTGGGGACAAAAAATTAGAGCCTTTCGTCCCGATTCACCCCGATCCATCGGGGCAGATCGGGATAAAAGGCGTGAGATTTATTCAAAAGGATCCTGCAGGGGGTCTATTTTTTGTGAAATAGTTTTATCATCAATTTTATTTTTTTCGCTAATTTTCCACGAGACTTCTTTATAAAGCGATTGGTTTATTTCAAATTTATTCGGTGGAATCTCAATTTTTCTTGGATAAATAAGATGATAAAGAATAAATAAAGAAAAAACAAAAACGGAAATTATTAAAAAAAAGCTAATAAATAAAATTAGTTTATCAAGTTTTTCTTTGAAGAAAGTTTTAATTTTTTGAGAATTAATTTTTGGCGAAGAATTTTGCATAGTTTTGGCCACTAAGGAATTAGCATGTTATATTTTTAATCTTTCAAAAAGATATTTATTCCCAGCGTAGCATTTACCTTTTTTTCTTTTGTTGTTTCTTTTGGTTGTTGGGGGAGGGTTGGAGTAGTTGGCAAGGTGGTTTGAGAGTTAATTGTCAGCGATGTAGCTTGGATTTCATAAGATAAATTTTCTAAATAAACAAGATAACGCAGGATATTTTTAAATTCGCCTTCGAGATAAACTGAAGCAGGAAGAGAGGGAATATTAGCAAGAGGGCTTTGGGTTTTTGGTTTTTCTGTTTTTTGTATTTCTTCTGTCTCATCTTGCGATGGCGCTTTTATTTCTGGTTTTTGTTTTTCCTGAATTTGAAGCTGGGCCGAAAGATTTGATTTTTTAGCGATTTCCTCTAATTTAATAACTAAATCTAAAATATCAGACGAAGCCAAAGAAAAACCTATTTCCTTATTTATTTTTTCAATAAGGGCAGCCCCATCATTCTTAAATTTTTCAATATTTTCTTTTTTATTATTTAGTTCTTCAATTTTGACCTTCTGATTATTAATTTCTTTTAAAGCTTTATTAATATCTTGAATTTGCGGATAAATAATAAAAACAGTAAAAAGCAAGATTAAGGCAGAGCTGATAATGATGGTTAGTTGTAGTTTATATTTTTGCATAATGGTGGCTTAGACAAACTGAGAGATTCCTTGTCTGTCAACTGACGGACTCAAATGTCAATTGTCATTCCGAGGTCGAGTGAAACAAGACTGAGGAATTTCTCGCGAATGCGAGGATAAATATTGACATTCGTCAGAGATCCCTCGTCCTCCTCGCTGCGCTCGGAGTCCCTGGGATGACCCCCTTCCGTTTTTCCTTGAGCTCATAATATTTATCTTTCGTAATTACTTTTATCAAATGAAAAAATTTTAAATGTTATAATATATGGAAGGGGGTCAATTTTGCTTCAATTGAAAAATTAATATCTGTCGGACTTATAATATTAGAAATTGGAGAAGTAACATTTTCAAAATATTTCGATTTTTCCAAATTATCCTGGAATATTAAGAGACTTTCTCTTGTTTTTGCTAAACCCATAATTTCAATTTTTTCATCCTCATCGCTTATTTTAAGATTTACAAAGGATAAATCATTTGGCGTAATTTTTACAAGTTCAAAAAGCGTTTCGGACCAAATAGTTTTATTTTTTTCAATTATTGAAATACGACTTAATATTTTATTAATATTTTCGATATCTTGTTGGACTTTTTTATTTTTTTCTTGATTAAGATAATTATCAAGACTAAATAATTCATCTTTTTGGGAATTTAAATATAAAGCCAATGTATTTTTTAAAACAAAAAACAAGCCGAAAGAAATAAATA
This sequence comes from Patescibacteria group bacterium, assembly GCA_040756075.1. Classification (GTDB taxonomy): domain Bacteria; phylum Patescibacteriota; class JABMPQ01; order JABMPQ01; family JBFLZX01; genus JBFLZX01. The sequence continues at coordinate 1,829 of JBFLZX010000038.1, forward strand.
AAATAATAAATAGTAATAAAAAAGAAACAATAATTTTTCTAAAATATTTTTTTTCTTCTCTGGCTTTTATTTGGTGTGGAGGAAGTAAATTTATTTCAATCATAATTTTTATCCCGCACCTTTTTAGCAAAGAAAAAGATAAAATTTTATTTCACGATCTTTGCCATTTTCACCGTAAAAAAGGCGCAGGATTTATAGATTGGCCGCTCTTAGAGCTAAACCAATGGTTTTAGTGAAGGCTAAACTTTCAGTTATATCTAATGGCAGCGGCGCGTGAAGAGGAATATTTACCCAGGGATTCCCAATTTTTACTTTTTTTCTTGATTTTAAGGCTAAATATTTTGCAATTCCAATTGTTGCTGCCCCGCCTCCGCAAAGTAGAATTTTATTTATTTTTTTAGCGCCTTTGTAGCGGTTTTGAAAATAATCAGAAACTTTATTAATTTCAAAAGCTAAATTGTCTAAAGCTGAATGGAGGGCAGTAAGTGTTTGTCGTTCTTTGTTTGACATTTTTGGACTACAACAGGTAATTTTAATCTTTTCTGCCTCAGTCTCTTTTATGGCCAGAGCCTCGGCAATTGTTTTGGTAAAGACATCTCCAGAAATGCCAAAAGTGGTTTTAGTAAAATAGATATTATTATTATCGCAAATAATTAAAAGGGTTTTTGTTTTACCGATATCACAAATCATTGAGGCGCCATCTTTTGGGTTAGACTTTTGGGCAATCAATGCTCGTGCTTCCACTGCTGCTTCTAAGTCAAAAATTTGGGCCATAAAACCTGCTTTTAAAATAATATTTTGATAAGAGTCGATAATTTTTTTTGGGCAGGCTGCAAAAAAAATAATTAAATCGGTTAGTGTTGTTTTGATAATTTGCCAGTCAAAATAAACATCATAAATAGAAAGAGGAATATATTTTTCAATTTCTGTCGTAATGAGTTTTTCTTGTTTTTCTTTAGCTGATTTTTTAATTTGGAAAGTTTTTATAAAAGTTTTATTTTCTGGCAGAGCAAAAGCCACATTTTGAGATTTTATCGCCTTTGGTTTCGCATGTTTTACTGCCTTTTTCATTGTTTCAATTATCTGTTGTTCGTTTTTAATTTCGCCGTCAATGACTGCATTTTTTGGCAATTTTTCACGCCTTCGGCCAATTAATTTATAATTTCCCCCAATTTTTTTTAATTCTAAAACTTTAATCGCCGCATTGCCGATTTCTAAACCAAGGCCACTATTTTGTCGGTGAAAAATATTAAGCATATTATTTTACTTCTTTCCAGGAAATCATTTCGTATTCATCGCGGGTAGGGAAGTATGGCGGAGGAGCAAAAGTTAAATAGGAATCATAAGTTGTTTCTGTTTTTTGATAGCCGGAAATAACTGATCCGCCTGCCCCTGATACCCAAGACCAAGTCCAGACGGTATTAGTAATAATTCCGCCGTACAATTCAATTAAACTTTTTAGATTTCCGCTGTAATAATAATAATACACATGACCTTTTTGGGCAAGTAATGTTGCATCAATTTCTAATTTATCCGGGGCATTTTTTGGCAAAAGGACATCTTTTTGGGCAATTAAACCTAAAGCCGCAGAACCATTTTTTTCTTTATAAGTAATGTTATTGTGAATGATGATGCTTGTGTCAGAGCCGGTGCCAGTTAAATTTGCCGAAGCTAAGGTTACGCGCTGATCTAGTTCTCCAGAAACCCAGACATTATCTTCAACAAAAATAATTCCTGAAGCAGGCACAGAATAGTTGCCAGCAACGGTTTGGCTGCGAATATCAATATAGCGGTATTTCCATCCATCAGTATGGTCATAACCGTATGAGGACCAAACGCGGGTGACTTTGTAAAGAGTAAATGTTCCGCCAAGATTAAATTTTATATGCCATCCCCAGGTGTTAGATTTGCCAATATATTGCTGTTGATTTTGGGCAGTTTCTTTCATTTTCCCCAAATCAATAGAAATTTTGTTGAAATCAAAAGCAGTAATTGGGTAAGCCGGTGGAAAGCGCCAGAGAGTTGGATTTTCTCCGCTTCCCCAAACTCCTGGTTTTGTTTCATAAGGCGAAGCACATCCATGATAAGGCATACACTGATATGTTTCGCGAGAACTGTCAACTGTTGAGTCAGATTCACCATCCATTCGAACTCCGCCATTTGAATGCAGTTTTCCTGTTACTTCTTCGCCTTCGCCAAACCAAGCATCAGTGTTAGACAAAAAAGCATAGTCAGAAAAAGCGCGCTTGCCAAATTTTACTTCAATTGTTTTTGAAATTGGCGGATCAGCCAAAACCGTGCCTTTTGATTTAACAGTGATAATTGTTGATCCTGCATTTGGCGGGATAATTGTTAGAGTAAATTTGCCGATTTTTCCTCCGTAAGGATCATAATAGTCATAATCGCCGCTTCCGCCAAAATCCGAAGGCAGATGCGCCAGCCGCCATTTATAATAGTTAATTCCAGCCTCGGCAATATTAAAAGCGCTTTTTAAATTCGCCTCGCGCAAAGAAGTTTTGTTTGTCATCCATATTAGATTTAAAATCCCGCCGCCGATAATAACAAAAATAATCGTGAAGACAAGGACTAAAATAAGGATGGCGCCTTTAGATTTTTGACAGGTTTTTATTGCTGGATTTGCGAGTTTTGAATTTTGAATTTTGGTCATTAGAATTTATTTGTAATTTGGAATTTGTCATTTAAAATTTTTTATAGGTTGTCTTTCAAATTCCTCAAGACTATTTCTGTTTCGATGGCAAGCGGCGGCGGTGTTCTGTTTGGATTAACGTCAATGATTAAAGTAATATGAATTAATCTTATTTTTCCCAAATTTATTGGTGGAGTCATTGATGGTTCTGTGCCAGCGTAGCTCCCTTCGTAATATTTAAAGATTGGCGTGCTATTCATTTTAATATGTTTTGCTAAAACCGTGGTTTTTTTTGAGATGTCATAATATTTCGGAGGTTCGCCTTCTGGTTCAGTTTTTTCTTTTTTAAGCTCATCTCCTTCTAAAAAATATCTTAATTTTTCTATTTGCCCATCAGAATCAATATCAGAATAAAAGACCAGATTATTATTTTCTGCTTGAGCAATTGGGTAGTCTCCTTCTTCAGAATACTGTGCTCCGCGCAATTCCGTATTAATAGTTTTTAGAGCATATCGAGCATTGGATTGAGCGACAATTTGCTGAATATTCATATTTTGAGCTTTTAATCCTTGGCTAATAAAAGTAAAGACCGCAACTAGGGCAATAGAAAAGATACTTATTGCGGTTAGGGTTTCGACCAAGGTTAGACCTCGATTAGATTTTTTATTACCAGGCATTAATTTTTTAAAGTTGATATATCCTGTCTAATTGCTATAGCAATTAGACAGGATTATAATCATTCAGCTAAAAATAAATCTCACACCTTTCATCCCGATGTACCTCGATGAATCGGGGTGAATCGGGACGAAAGGCTCGAATTTTTTTGTCTCCAAAGCAAGAGAGCGGTGGGGTATTTTAAAAGGTGTGGGATAAATGTTACAATTATTCAATTTTCAATTAATTGTTTGAAAATTGTAACATTGCGTTAAAAGCGATAATAAGGAGTCTTTAACGGGCAACTGCATTAATTTTTATTTATTTAAAGAAAGATTGTCCTTCATTCATTGAAAATTTAAAATTGAAAATTGGAGATTTTAATTCGATGATAATATCACTTCTTTTTCTACATTTCCTGAAATATTTATTGTCCCGGTAAAAGTTATGTAGCCGTCTTTACTAATTTCTAAATTATATATCTCAACCAAAAGGGGAGAAAAAAATACTTGACCTGGCAAAGTCGTTGTTTTTATTTCTTCAAACCCTTCTTTTGTTAATTTGACCAAGGCCCCCTCGATCGGCGCCTTGCTCGAATCCTTAACGGTGATATGCAGAGTATTGTCTTGGTGGGGGTATAAAATTAAATCAATTTCTTTGGTTTCTGACGGCGATAAAATAATTGGATTAGGAATAGAAATTTCTCCTAAATCATAGTCTGGCGATTCTTCAGAAATTGTGTAATTGTCCCACTCGATATTTGTCAAATATAAATTTCCTCCTAAGTCACTTATTTTATTTTCAAATTTATTTCGTAAAATTCCTTTGTTGTCGGGGTCAAAGCCTAAGATTCGTTCCCCTAAGATTTTTAAAGGAATATTACCAACCGGTTTATTGAAATATAACGGTGTTTCGTCGCCTTCGGTGACAGAAAAATCTGCTGGGGCGCCAAAAGGAAAATTACTGCGGAGAGTATTGGAAATCCTTACCCCATCAATTTTTCCAGAAAATTGGGAAGCAAGATCGCCAGCAATATAACCATTGCCAAAACGTAAATCATAAGAATTATTTGTCACAAAATCATTAATTTTAGCTGCTAACGTCGCATCTTCATTGCTGTTTAAATAAATTTTTAAAGTGTCATTTGGATGATCGTAGACGCCAGCAAGATGAACCCAAATATTTGGCTGCAATGTTAAATTAGAAGTAACTGTTTTCATTCCTGCTGCCGCATCAAAAACTCCAAAATTAACCTTATTCCCATCAAGCCAAAGGGCATAATTATAAAGTCGGTCTAAAATTGATTGCTTGCCAGAAAAGGAAGCAGGATAAACCCAAGCCTCAAGAGATAGGGAAGAATCAATAATATCTAATGAGGAATCATTGGCCACTGGAATTGCAACATAAGAAGGTGTTCCACCTGATATAAATTCCAGAGCGTTTCCTTCTTTGCCTAAAGTCCAGTTAGCGTTATTAATTATGCCATAATTATCATTTGCTGAGAAATCAGTAAGAGTTCCGCCTGTTTTATCTTCAAAATAATAAAGGCCTTTGGTATAAACATCTCTTTCAGGATTAAAAATATAAGCTGGATCAGAGGGTGGACTACTTGCATTTGGATTTGAAAAATAAAGATAGTAAGAGTTGTCTTGCGCGTCAGCCGCAAGATCAGTCTTTGTCTTAAACCAGATTTCTGTTGGATTATCCGCGTTCCAATCAGTTGCCGCCTGGCGATGGAGTTCATCGCAATTTACGCCGTTAAAATAAAAAATTCTTATATCATCACCATTTGCTTTAGATTTGTTTGTCGAAACCAGGGTTTTATGGTCTAAAGAAAGTTTAACAGAAAAACCAGCCGGAGCGTCAATTCCGCTTATATTTTTTATCGTTAATTGTTTTCGCAAAGAATATGCCTCATCGCACCAGGGAGAGCTTTTTGCTCGTTCAAAAATATGCAAATTTAAATTACTTACTTTATCAACAGTAAAAGTTGTTGAGGTGACTTCTCCTTCTAAAATTGTTTGATGCGGCAAAAGCGGTTTTGGCATTTGAGGAGTGATCGCAGAAGTGTAATCTTGAGTAAAGCCATCTTTTGTTGTTTTTATTTCGTAATTATTTCCGGAATCTTCTGGTAAAGCAGGAACAATTAATTTTCCAAAGCCGTCGGTTTTAGTGCCGATGTTAATGTTTGGATTTAAATTTGTGTTCTTAATAAAAACATCAGCAGAAGATACGGGCTGTGTTGTAGTGTCAATAACTGATATAACCAAGGTTCCGCCGCCTTCTGGTGCTTCTATACTTTTTGGCGAAAAATTTGAAACTAGAACCACGGGTTCAGGCAAAGAATATTTATCGGAGTTTACCCAAACCCGCGCTTTTTTGTAGTCAGCGTTATAAAGATCATCAGGCGCCAGTCCGTCCAGCGGGTCGTCAATATATTGAATGTCGGTTTTAATTGTGTAATTTATATTATTTAAGGTTTTTGTTTGGCTGGAGGGAATGTCGCCTTTTGGCCAGCCCTCTTTCGTGCCGAGTTTGTTGTACGGCAGATTTCGCAAGAGCTCAATTTGCTCTGAGGCCAAATTTGAGGCAGTAATTCTTACTTCTGATTTGGCAATTAATTTAAAAGAAAGCCGGATTAAAGAAAAAATACTTGCCATTACCATTACTAAAATAAGCAGGCTGACTAAAACTTCAATAAGAGTAGCGCCGTGTTGTTTTTTATACATAAAAACAAATCGTTTATTTTGTTATCTTGATTAGATTTGTTCAACCAAGGAATATATCGGCGAAAAGACTGATAAGGCAATAATCGCCACCCCTAGTCCCAAAATAATCAGTAAAACTGGTTCAATAATTGAGGCTAAATTATCCATTGTTCGGGTAACTTCTTTTTCATAAAAATCTGCCAAGTCGGCAAGGATTTTATCTAGACTGCCGGTTTCTTCTCCAACCGCAATCATTTGACAAACAAGGGGCGGAAAAAGTTTCGGCTTTTTTTCTAATGTGTCAATTATCTTAACCCCCTTTTTTAAAAAGGAGGTGGCTTCAAAAATCGCTTTTTTATATAAAACATTCCCTACTACTTCAGAGGTAATTTCAAAAGATTTAATAATTGGCACACCGCTTATCAGAAGGGTATTTAGGGTGCGGGCAAACTTCGCTAAATCTATTTCTTTTAAGATCGAAGCAATTATTGGTAATTTCAAAAAGAAACGATGAAAAACCATTTTTCCTGATTTAGATCTAAAAGCAAGAACAAGTAAGCCAACAACACTTGCTAATCCAAAAAGAATGTAAAGGCCGAATTTTTGGATAATATCAGAAAGAGCAATTATTGTTCGCGTTGTCCAGGGCAAAGGCACATTTATTTCTTTAAAAATATCAACTAACTGGGGTAAAACATAAATAATCATTAGCATAACCGCGGTAATCATTACTGTAAGAATTATTGAAGGATACATCATTGCGCCGCGAATTTTATTGATTAGCTCATAATCTTTTTGTAATTTTTTTGCCAGATGATTTAGGGATTCTTCAAGTTTGCCGCTTGCCTCGCCAACATTAACAATATTAATAAAGAAAGGAGAAAAAACTTTTGGATATTTTGCTAAAGATTTTGCGAAACTCTGTCCTTGTTCAAGCTCGGTTTTTATATTTTGCAAAATCTTTTTGAAATTCGGGTTTGGATTTTGGTCAATTAAAATTTTTAAAGCCTGTGACAAAGAAAGCCCGGCTTTTAACATAACATTAGTGTGGCGGGCAAACATTACTTTGTCTTTTGTTGATATGTGGCCGAAAATTTTGGCAAATGTGCTAAAAGCTGGTTGTTTATTTTTGGGCATAATTTAAAAATTTCAAAATCCAATGTCAAATAAAATTTAAAGAAACTAGAAAATAGTTATTGAAAATCTGAAAATAGTAATAGAAATTAGAAAATAGAAAATTGTAACTAATTTCAAATTTCCATTCTCTATTACCAATTTCTATTTTCTAACAACTAATTTCTTTATTTGATATTTGAGCTTTGAGCTTTGGATTTTTATATTTATTCTTTCGCTTCCCTTAAGACTTCTTCAATTGTTGTCACTCCGGTTAATGCTTTAATGAATCCATCCCGAGATAGACTTGTCATTCCTGATTCTTGTGCTGCTTTATTTATTTCTTCCATTGCTGCTTCCTTAAGTATTAATTTATTTATTTTTTCATTAGTTTCGAAAACTTCAAAAATTCCAATTCTTCCTTTGTAGCCTTGTTGATTGCATATTTCACAGCCGCGGCCGCGGTAAAAAGTTAGTTCGTTTAGATCCTTCTTTTTTGCAGTAATCTTTTCTTTGACTAAAATTTCTAAAATTTTATCAACATCGAAATTTTTTTTAATAAATTCAATTTCTTCTGATGTTAGATGATATTTTTCAATACAGTTTGGACAGAGTCGTCTGACTAATCGTTGGGCAATTACTAAATTTAGGGTTGAGGAAATTAAAAATGGTTTTACTCCCATATCAATTAAGCGGGTGGCAGCACCCGCGGCATTGTTTGTATGCAGTGTTGAAAGAACTAAATGTCCAGTCAAAGCGGCATTTATCGCCATCTCGGCAGTTTCTAGATCGCGAATTTCACCAACCATAATAATATCTGGATCTTGACGAACTAAAGTGCGGATGCCAGTGGCAAAGGTAAAACCAATTTTCGGCCTTATTTGACTTTGGTTTATACGAGGGAGGCGGTATTCAATTGGATCTTCAACAGTGCAAATATTAACATCCGGTGTGTTAAGGATGTTTAAAATACTATATAAAGTTGTTGTCTTACCGCAGCCGGTAGGCCCGGTAACCAAAATCATTCCATGAGGTTTTTGAATATTTCTTTTAATAATTTGCAAGACAGAATGCAAAAAACCAAGCTGTTCTAAAGTTAATTTTTGCGTCGCTTCGTTTAAAAGGCGAATGGCAATTTTTTCTCCTTCCATTACTGGCAGAACAGAAACGCGGTAGGAAATTTTTATTCCATTTTGTTCAGTTTTAAATCGTCCATCCTGCGGTAGCCGATGTTCGTCAATTTTTAAATTCGCTAAAATTTTAATTCGGGCGATAATTGCCGGCAGAACTTCGCGGGGAATAACGATAACATCATGTAAGACTCCATCGATCCGATAACGAACAACCATTTTTCCTTCCTGCGGTTCAATGTGAATATCGGAAGCTTCCTGTAAAATAGCGTGTTTTAAAAGGGTGTCAACAATTTTTACAATCGGCAGTTTTTCTGCAATATCGGAAAGAGATTTATCGGTTAAGGCGCGGGAGGCAGCCATACTTTGTTCAATAATCTCGGAAAATTCAGCTTTTAGTCCGCGTTGATATTGGGCAAGAGCTTTTTCTAAAGATTCTTCGGTAGTCAGAAAAATTTGAATTTTTTGTTTTGTTTTCTTTTTAATTGTTTCTTGAATTTCTAGATCTTGCGGATCCTCCATTGCTAAAAATAGGATGTTGTTTTTTTCGTCAAAAGCAATCACACTGTTTTTGCGGGCCATTTTTTCCGGAATTTTAAAAAGAATATCTTTTCTAATTATAATTTTTGAAAGATCAATAAATTCAACATCTAAAAAATCCGCATAGGATTTTAGCAGATTATTTTTAGTTATAAATTTTTTTTCAATTAAAATATCTTCAATGTTTTTATTGGCTTTGATTGAGATTTTTTGCGCCTCATCTAGCTGTTTTTGGGTGATTTTGCGCTTTTTGACTAGAAATTTTTTAAGCTGTTCGTAAGTGAACATTTCTCGTGTAACTTGTAACTTGCAACTTGTAACGCAAGTTTTAATGAATCAATTCCTCTAAGCTTGCCCAGTAGTAGAGCTAAGCTTCACTACTGGGCTTGCTTTGAGGTTACCTTATGTTCCCTCCCCCTTGATGAGGCTGTCTAAAAATTTAACTTTTAGATGGATTGACGAAATGAGTGAAGCGAATTTCGTTATATATTAGCCAAAACAAATTTCACTTCATTCAATTTGTCACTCCAATCA
>JBFLZX010000039.1:0-10891 GCA_040756075.1 Patescibacteria group bacterium
AAAATAATTAATAACTTTTTCGTGGTAAAAAAATGGGGGGCTCGGTCGTCCCGATTCACCCCGATAAATCGGGGCAGATCGGGACTCCCTCGCTGTCGAAATAAAAAAACGCTTATTTAAAAGCGTTTATCCCGCACCTTTTAGAATACTCTGCCTCTCTTACTTTGGAGACAAAAAAATTAGAGCCTCTCGCCCCAATAGATCAAAACGAAAAGTGCGGGATTTATTTTAGCATTTAGTTGTTTATTTTCCTAATCTCGTGGCGATTTCCCTTCCAACAATCACTCCTTGCATTGAAGCCTGCATTAAACCGCGGGTGAAGCCGCAGCCGTCGCCGGCGCAAAATAAATTATCAATTTGAGTTTCGAAATTTAAACGTGTTTCTGGTTGTTGGGAATAGAATTTCACTTCTACGCCGTAAAGCAAAGTATGCATTGAATTAACTCCTGGCGCAACTGTATCTAAAGCCTCAAGCATTTCTAAAATATCTTTCAAAATCCGATAGGGTAAAATTAATGACAAATCACCCGGCGTTGCTTTTTTTAATGTTGGTTCAACAAAATCACGGCTATAAAAAAGTCTTTTTTGGGTTGAACGCCGGCCATCACGCAAATCGCCAAGCCTTTGAACAACTACTGGACTTCCTAAAAGATTTGCCAACTCCGAGATATTGCGGCCGTACCGCAATGGATCATGAAATGGATCAGTAAAATAAAAAGTAACAAGGATTGCAAAATTAGTATTATCTGATTTCTGATCTTTGTAACTATGACCATTAACTGTCGTCAAATCGTGATAATTTTCTAAAGCAACAAAACCACGAGGACACATACAAAAAGTTCTTAATCGATCATCGAAAGTTGGACTGCGAAAAAGAAATTTCACCTCGTAAAGTACAGAGGTGAGTTCTTGCAAGATTTCATATGACGCCTCAACCCGCACGCCGATATCTATTCCGTTATTTCTTAAAACTAAACCAAGTTTTTTTGCCTGCAAAACAAACCACTCTGCTCCATGCCGACCCGGCGCTAAAACAACAAATTTTGCAAAAATTTCACCTTTTGGTCCAGAAAGCAAAAATCCTTTTTCGTTTTTTTCAACCTCTTTAACTTCCCATTCAGTCCTAATTTCAACGCCAAGATGTAAAAGATATAATCTCATATTCTCAACTAGATAATAAGCTCCATCAGTGCCAAAATGACGAACTGTAAAAGGAATTAATTTCAAACCAACTGCCTGGGCTTTTCGAGAAATAACCGCGATTCTTTCATCGGTATGAATATTTTCGCCATAAAGCTGCGAATTTCCCTGACAAAATTCGACATAACGTCTATCAATATACTCAGTCAAGATTCGAAATTCATCCTTTTCTAAAAAATCTGCTAATTGTCCGCCGCTTTTTGAAGTTAAATTTAATTTACCGTCAGAAAAAGCGCCAGCCCCGCCAAAGCCGCAAGTTGCTGAAGAGGTATCACCGAATGAGCGTATTCGTCCTTTTTCTAAAAGAACAATTCTTGCTTTACTTCCTATCTTTTCGGCAATTTCTAGCGCACAAAACATTCCTGCCGGGCCAGAGCCAACAATTGCCACATCAAAGATATCCGCCATCATACCCTCCTTTCAATAAAAAAATGCCACACCAAATTTGATTGTAGCATTAAAATAAATTTATTGTCAATTAAGATTTTTTTAGTCTGTGGGTAATTTAAAACTGTATTTTGGCAGGGGCACTCTGACTCGAACAGAGAACACCTCTTTTGGAGAGAGGCATCTTGCCAATTAGACTATGCCCCCTATTTAAAAAAATTCTAAATCCCAAGCACCAATAACCAAGTAAATCTCAAATTCCAATTTTTAAAATTCAAAACTTTTTGTTTTCTAATTTTGGTCATTGGTGTTTATTTGGAATTTGAAATTTGATGCTTGGTGCTTTCTATTTTGTCTCTTTGTGCACCGTATGTTTCTTGCAATATTTGCAAAACTTCTTTAGCTGCAATCGCTCTTTGTGCTTTTTTTTATTTTTTCTTGAATAATAATTTATTTCGTGGCATTCTGTGCACTCAAATTTTATGAGATTGTCTTGGGGCATATACAATAATTTTCAATTTTTAATTTTAAATTTTCAATGAATGTTAAAATGAATCAATTTTCAATTATTATTTCAGAATTTAATCATTAAAAATTGATTGAAAATTAGAAATTGGAAATTAAAAATTAAATCTTCTTTCAATAAGTCTACTCTTTTAATTCAAAAAGTCAATGTAAAATCACTTTACTTTATGCATTGATTCAATCACCCACACCCCTTTTTCTCCTTTTTTTATTGGTTGAAACAAAATAACATTCCAAACTTCTTTATTATTAAAAGTTATTTGATAAATTATTTTTCCTTTTTTTTCATCGCGGGATATTGGTTTAAACGGATCGCGATTTATATCAAAACCAAACTCTTTTGGCGTGTCTTGGCGCAGAACTGAAAGCGGACTTTTGCGCCAATTCAAATAATCTTGATCAACAGTTTTTTGAATCCCAATCTGGCTGTCGCGCGAAATTGGAAAAAAACGCAGATTTGTTGAATTGCCAACTAGCCTCCATTCATTATTTTCTTTTTCATAATAATAAATTACGCGGTCAGCAAATGAATCTTTGCCTTGATCAATTTTCCATTCAAAATTATTCGGCTCAAAAGTATTAATTTTATTGCACTCAAATTTTGCTTCAAAATTTTTACACCATAATAAAACTTTTAAGAGAGCATGGCCATCTTCAAATTCAACATAAATATTTTCATCCTTATTTGATTCAAAACCAAATCGGACAATGCGCCATTTTTCAATATCCTGCGGCTCTGTATTTGCAAAATTATTGATATTTTCTTCGATATATTTAATCAACTCAAATCGTGTTTGCGGAAGTATTAGTTCTGGAGTTGCGGTTTCAATTACTGTATTTTCCGGCACGCTAATTTCTTTTTCTTTAAATTTATTTTTATAAATTGGCCATAAAAAAGAAAATGTCGCAGCGATCATAATCAGACAAATAACTATTGCAATAATGATTTTATAGGGTTTCATATTAACTGCTATTTTTATATTCCCAATTTTTTATTAAATGTGAGTACTGACTTTCTAGTTTTAAATAATCATTTTTTAAAAGCAAAAACAATTTTAGATTTGGGTAAAGTTTTCTAAATTTCTTATCCCTTATTATAGAATATTTCCAAAGAAAATTTTTAACCTCAATATAAATATTTTTTTCTGGAAGATAAAAATCAGGAGTATAATTCTGCGAACCTAAATCGAATGTTCTCGGCTGGTATGTCCATTTAATATTTAAATACTTAAATAAACGAGCTAAATTTGCTTCCCAACGGCTATAAAAATAAATTGTATCACTGATATCTTTCCTAATACCTGCTTTACCCCTTGCCGCTTTTGGAGATGTTGGCTTACCACCGATAACGCTCATTGCACATTTATTACTACAAAATTTTCTTTCTTTATAAGCTTCAAATGAAAATATTTTTTTGCACGCGGGATTATGACATTTTGTCTTTTTTCGCAGCACTTTTATAACTCCTTTAAAAGGACTTTTAATCCCGGTTAAAGATTTTGCGATTTTTAGTTTAGTATTTAAAGAATGATGTCTTTTTTTATTATTAACTTTAGCTGCGCAACTTTGGCTGCAATAAATTTTTGGGTCACTTAAAATAATTTCGAAAGTGTTATGGCAGCCTTTACGGGCGCATGCTCTTTTTTCTCTATTATATAAAAATTTAAAAAACCCCTTTTCCCAGTTTTGTTTAGTAATCAAACTTTGTTTTATTTTATATTGTTTAGATTGATAAAAATTATAATGCATTAATAAAATAGCCAGGGGAGGGCCTCGAACCCTCAAACCTTTGGTTTACAAAACCACTGCTCTTCCAATTGAGCTACCCTGGCTTTTATTACGCTTCGAGCGAAGCCCACAGATTATTTTTTAATTTTTTCTACTGGGCAGGATAGGATTTGCACCTATGTAGCCCGAAGGCGCCTCTTTTACAGAGAGGTGCGATTGTCTGCTCCGCCACCTGCCCTAAAATATAATTTCCAATTTTTCCCGATTATATCGAAGATCCTCGATTTCTCCGAAATCGGGACAATTATCAATTTTCAATTAATTTCTGAATTTCAAATTAACTAAAACTCTAGATCAGCCCAGGGGGAGGATTGAACTCCCGACTTTCTCCTTACCATGGAGACGTTCTGCCACTGAACTACCTGGGCAACGTATCTAAACGCGCTGCCTCGGCCGATTAGAAATCAACAAAGATAACAAGATTTTTTGTTTTTAAAATAAACGTAAATAGCAAATCAAAATGCGATAAACAGTGCGGACTTCTAACTAGTTGTAGGCATTTTACTTTCTATAACTTTTAACTCTGTTTTTATTTCTTGATCCTGCGGATCGATTTTTAAAACTTCCTCAAAAGCCGCTTTTGCATCTTTAAAATTTCTTTGTTTTAAATATATTTGACCCAAGCCTTTATAAGCCCGGACATTTTTGGGATCTTTTTTAATTATTTCAATATAAGTCTTTTCTGCCTCACTGAAATTTCCGCTGCCAAAAAATTTTGCCGCTTTTTCAAATAAACTAATTTCATCATAAAATACTGCCTTGGTTTTTTCTGCCGGCAAAAGAGTAGTAACTAATTCTTTAACTTCTTTTTCTGCTTTAAGTTTAGTTTCTTTTTTTTCTTTTATTTCTTTAGCACTTTGGTATAATCTTCTAAAAATATTTAAAGAAAAATCTTTAAGTATAGTCAATAACTTTTTAAAAATATTGAATAATTTATAAAAAAATGGGTGCGTTGTCTTTTCTTTTGGTTTTTCTTCGATTTTAACTTCTTTAAGTTTAGGAATCCGACGAATAAAAATAACAATAATCGCCACCAAAGACAATAAAATAATAAGTTGAGGAAAAAGATTAAACATATTTTTTGAATCTCGTATCTAGAGTCTCGCAACTCGAATCAATATAAAATAACCAATAACCAAGAAACAAGATACAAATAATAATCAATAATCAAAATTATAAAATTCAGGCATTTTTGGTTATTGATTATTGAATATTGGAATTTATTTGGTTATTGTATCTTGGTAATTGTATCTTAATAATATTCCATTCGAGATTCCAACTACCAGATACCAAATTCATTGTTTATTCCATCTCACCTCTGCCACTGGCACAGTAACTCTCGTCTCTTCATCCAGCGCCACATCCACTGTCTGCTTTAAAATATTTTTTGCAATTACCCTGCCTTTTCCTTTTTCTATTTTTACAATTGTTCCAACTTTTGGCATATTTTTATCTAATTCTTTATAATTCTCTTTCTCATAAGCAAGACAGCACAATAATCTGCCGCAATTTCCTGAAATTCGCTCTGATCCTCTTTGCACCATTTGTTGTTCTTTAGCTAAATCCAACGTAATACTTTCAAATTCCTTTAAAAAAGTTGCGCAACAAAGTTCGCGGCCGCAAATCCCATAACCGCCGAAATGTCTTGTGATATCGCGAGAGCCAACCTGCTGAAGACGAATAGATTTTTGAAAATGCCTTGTCAAATCCTTTACTAAATTTCTGAAATCAACTCTTGTTTCCGAAGTAAAATAAAATGTTACTCTCGAACCATCAAAAGCAAAACTAACATCCTGCAATTTCATTGACAAATTATATTTTTTTATCGCTTGGCGACAAAAATCTAAGGCCTCTGGTTTTTTCTTGGTATACTTTTTAATTTTTTCTAAATCACTTGTTGTTATTTTCCTTAAAATTGGTTTTAGCAGTTTCTCTAATCTTTTTTCATCAATTTCCAAAAAAGGCACAATGACTTCACCTATCTCATGGCCTAACTCTGTTTCAACAACAACAACATCGCCAACCTTTAATTCTAAGTCATTTAATGCAAAATTATAAATTTTATCCTGAAGATAAAAACGAATACCGGCAGCCTTGATCATAGCGTATAGCGTATAGCGGTTAGTGGTTAGTTAGTGGTTAGTGAATTTAAAAAAATCACTAAACGCTAATCTCTAAACGCTAAACGCTCACTAGTGTCCCAATCTCCTCTCCTATAACCGCCTTTTTTAAGTTACCTTCTTTTGTAATATCAAAAACAAAAATTGGCAAATTATTATCTTGCGCTAAAGTAAAAGCGGTCATATCCATTACTTCTAGTTTTTTGGAAATTACTTCTTGATACGAAATTTTATTAAATTTTTTTGCCGTTTTAACTTTTTTCGGATCAGCGGAATAAACGCCGTCAACATTTGTTCCTTTTAAAACTACTTCGCATTTTGTCTGAAGAGCATGCAAAACTGCTCCAGAATCTGTGGTAAAAAATTGCATTCCTGTGCCGCCGCCCAAAATTACAATCTTTTTTTCTTCCAGATAATGAATTGCTTTGGCTGGTGTATAATGCTGAATCACATAAGGCATAAAAATTGCCGATAAAGCACGTGTTTCTTTTCGATGACCAATAGCCTCGCGCAAACAAATTGCATTTGTTATTGATCCCAACATTCCAATTATATCGGCAATATTTCTTTGAATTTCTTTTGAAGCGCTCTTTCCGCGATAAATATTCCCTGCTCCAACTTCCACAATAATTTCCACTCCTGAATTTGCGATTTCCAGAATTTCATCCGCCGCGCGTTTAATAATTTTTTGATCAATACCCGAAGCTAATGACCCTTGCAAAAACTCACCGGATAATTTTAACATCACGCGTTTGTATTTCATAAATTAACTTACAACTTACAACTAGTTGTTAGTTGTAAGTTATCAGTTGTTAGTTAATCTCACATCTCATACCTCACAAACCTTTTTATAATAATTTTCTCGCCAAATTTTGCGGTTTTTTCTTGAATTAATTCCTCAACTGTTTTTTTTGGATTACGCACTAACGGCTGATTTAATAAACTAATTTCTTCTTTATATCGCTGGATTTTCCCGTTAATAATTTTGTCTAAAATTTTCGCCGGCTTTTTTTCTTTCTTAAACATCTCGCGCATAACCTCGCGCTCATTTAATAATTCCTGCTCCGGCACATCAAGAGTCGAAATATATTTTGGATTTGAAGCGGCAATTTGCATTGCAATTTCATGTGCCATTGCTTTAAATTCTGGATTTTTCGCCACAAAATCAGTCTCACAATTTACTTCAACTAAAACGCCGATTTTCCCATTTGCGTGGACATAAGATTCAATGACTCCTTCGTGCGCCTCGCGGCCGGCTTTTTTTTCAAAAATTTTTTGTCCGCGCTTTTTTAAAATATTTTTTGCCGCCCTAAAATCGCCGTCCGCTTCCTCCAAAGCTCTTTTGCATTCCATCATTGGAGCACCGGTTTGCAATCGTAATTGTTTAACATCACTTGATTTTATCATTTATCTATTATCTAATTAACGAATTGCGAATTAATGGATTTTAGTCCCGATGTATCGGGACTTATAATTCGTTAATACATTAATCCGTTAATAAATAATTCAATAATTACTTTTTAACTTCTTTTTTTCCTACTTCTTCCGGCATATTCTCTTTAATTGTTTGAGCTACCGCTCCAACCATCAGCTCAATCACTTTTGTCGCGTCATCATTTGTCGGAATTGGATAATCTACAAGTTCGGGATTGGCATTGGTGTCAATCAAAGCGACAATTTTTACTCCTTTTCGCCGCGCTTCTTTTACCGGTAAATCATCAATTACAATATCAACAACAAACATCGCTTCAGGCAATTTATCCATCATTTTAATGCCGCCGAAAAGTTTTTCCATTCTTTTTATTTCCTCACGGATTTTATGCTGTTCAAATTTGGTATATTTTTTAAAATCTCCTTCTTTTTCTTTTTCTTCCAAATCCCGCAGTTTTAAAAATTGTTTATGTAAAGTATTAAAATTTGTAAAAGTGCCGCCGAGCCAGCGATCAGAAACATAAGGCATCCCGCAAAATTTAGCCGCTTTGGTTATAATTTCTTTTGCCTGTCTTTTTGTCCCAACAAATAAAATTGTTCCATTTTTTCGCGCAATATCCGCAATAAATTCCAGCGCTTTTTTTAAATAATCTTGGGTTTTTTGCAAATCGATAATATGGATTCCTTCTTTTTGGGTAAAAATAAAAGGCGCCATTTTTGGATGCCATTTTGTTTTTGAATGGCCGAAATGTGCCCCGGATTTTAATAAGTCCTGCAAAGTAATGTCTTTCATAAATTTTTCCTTTTAATGTCTGTTTATAACAGACCCCACCGTTTTCCTCATCTTATTTCTAAACCCCAAAAAATGGGGCAGGATAGAAATAATCAGAAAACGTGTGAATTTTAATTAATAAGACTTTTTTAATATTACCATACCCTAAAAAATATGCAACAGCTTAAATCTCTATCCTTCTTGCCTGTCTTGCCGCGTCTTTTTTTACTCCATCAATATACAAAAGAGGATCTTTTTCTTCTTTAATTGAACTTACATCTCCTTCTTTCCGCAAAACAAGAGTTTTGGGTTTTATCGGCCCTCTGCCCACATCTTTTGCCAGCTCTTTAATTAAATCTTCATCATGGCTGGCAATAACCACTGCTCCCTTAAAATCTCTAATTGCTTGTAAAACTAAAGCTCTTAATCCCTGATCCATATGATTTGTCGGCTCATCAAGCAGAAGGACATCTACTGATTCTTGAACACTAACTGCCATAAGATATAAAAATCTTTGCTCACCGCCGGAAAATGAAGCAAGCGGTTTTTTAAGCAATGATCTGCCTTCGCCGCCGCTTCTTCCAAATCGCTCGCCCAACTCTTTTATAAATCTATTTTGTGGAGAAACTTCGCCTCTTTTTGAAGATAATGAAACACTTACATCGCTATGGGGATTTGTTGTCTCTTTTACCCAAGTAAAAAAATCTTCTACGCTGCCTTGTGCAACTTCGGCCGGCCAAAATTGAGGCATATAAGCAATATTCACACCCTTTTCCCTTGGAATAATTCTGCTTCCCCTCATTGCTTCTAATAATTTTGTTTTTCCTGTTCCGTTATTACCAAGAAGAAAAACCACCTCGCCTGAAAGGATTGATGGCATTTTCAATTTTTGCAACGGCGAGTCTGGAATATCAGCTTTTTCCGGCATTGAAATAACTATTCTACTTTGCTGGGGCTCCCTTCCTTTCCATTCTATTTTTCCACCAATATCCAAACGCGGCCGAGACCTGTCTTTCATATACCGCTCATATGGCGCGCCTGATTGGCGAACTTCTCTTTTTCCTTTTTCTCTTAATACTTCCACCACTCCATCTTGCCCAGCCTCGCGCAAAAACGGATCAACATGGCTAATGCTTGCCACCGCAACTCCGGATTTTTTATATTTATCAAATAAAGCAGTTAATTTGGCAATGCTTGCCATATCTAAATGATTGGTTGGCTCATCAAGCAGAAGGACATCCGGTTCGGAAGCCAAAATAGAGAGCAAAACGAGTTTTGTCCGTTCTCCGCCAGAAAGTTGAGAAACTTTTCTCGCCATAAATTCTCTCATTTCAAATGCTTCAACCACCTGAGCAATAAGCTCGTCAATTCTCTGACCTGCCTCCTGATTAGCTAAATTTTTTTCATAATCATCAACTGCTTCCCAATCAACCGGGAATTGTTTTTTAAAATAATCAACAGTCTGCTCTAAAACCTCGCCCGCCGTTAGTTCACCTACTGATTTTAATATTTCTTCCTGATTTAATCTGGCAATTCTCAATCTTTCCCGGCTATGCGATGGCTTGCCGTATACCACGGCGCCAGACCCGCCCTTTGTATCAAAATGTGCATCTCTTAAACTCATAATTGCATCAAAAACCGTTGTCTTGCCGGCGCCATTTTTCCCGATTATCACAACACTTTCTCCTCCTCTTATTGCCAGCTTCGGAATATCTAAAGAACAGCGATGAACTTCTACTCCCGCCGCGCCAAATGCCGGCTCGCCTAAACTTCTTCGTTTTTCAAGATTTCCCTCTTGGACAGGCTCAACATCAATAATATGCTCGTCTAAAGCGGCTCTTAATTCCGGATTAATTTCTTCCTTCCACCTGAAATCTTGGGCTTCTTTTATTTTTTCTTTGGCAGTAACAATATCTTGTGATGTCATATTTATTAATTAAAAAATGTTTTTTATATAATATCACACTTTTTTATTAAATCAAGACAACAAATTTTTCCCTAATCAATATTTACAGTATTTACCTTCATCTCTAAAGTAAGTCTCGGAGGACTTAAATCATTAACTAGACTTTCCCCACGACACACAAATTATCCGCCTTCTTTACATCTGATTTCTTGCCATTTTTTTCATAAAAAAGTTCAACAATTTTAAAACCCACGCTTTCAAATAACTTTTTTATTTCTGCTTGTCCAAACCGATGATAATATATTTCTGCTAAAATTTTTCCTTTAGCATCTTTCCAGGGGACAAGAGAGTCGTTATAATCTAATTTTGATTTTCCCTGCCGCCACAACTTATTATATTTCCTTATATATTTCATCTTTCTGCCCGCAAAAGAATTCCAGCAAGTGCAAATAAAATATCCCTGCGGTTTTAGCAGTCTATAAATATTTTTTAAAAAATCTTGGCGCATCTTTTCTCCGGGCAAATGATGTAAAAAAGCAAAAGAAAAAATTAGGTCAAAGCGGCGCCAGGGGCTGTTAAAATTGTTTTTTGAAAATTTTAAATTTAAAGCATCACCAATAAAAAATTTTGCTTTTGGATATTTTTTGCGCGCTTCTAAAATTAATTTTTTAGAACTATCAACTCCAAGATAATCAACTTTTTTATTTTTTAATAATTCAAAAAATAACCCATTGCCGCAACCAACATCAAAAATTCTTTGCC
>JBFLZX010000040.1:0-10838 GCA_040756075.1 Patescibacteria group bacterium
GAATACCTCCTTAGATTTGGTATTCTACCGAAAATGGGATATGCCTTTGAAGAAACTCCTGTTTTACCGGATTTTAAATTACTCATTCACTCTCATTAATGTCGAAAATGTATCGTAACTTATTCAGTGAAACGAAAACTCTTGCATTCCCCCTTTATGTCCAGTATACTCTGTGTACTGGACAAAATAAACCATTTTTGTCCACTAAGGCTAAAATATTATGCGAAAAGATATAATTTTAGGCCAAAAACAGCAAAAAGAAAGGCTTCTTGCGGTTCCTTACGTGTCAAGAATTCAAGATGAATTTGGCAAGAAATGGCTTGATTCCGGTTTGATAAAGGTAGTATTAGGGCCTCGCCGAGCCGGCAAATCAGTCTATTCATTCCAACTCCTCAAGGATAGGCCGTTTATGTATTTCAACTTTGACGAAGAAGCGGTGGCCGCATTGGGCAAGATAGACACGCACGAACTGATGAAAGAGCTGCATGCGGCGTACGGCGGACAGGTAAAAACAATACTCTTTGATGAAATACAAAACCTGCCGGCATGGGAGTTATTTGCCAATCGTCTGCATCGTGAAGGCTATAACGTGGTGCTCACGGGATCCAATGCCCATTTGCTTTCAGAAGATCTCGCCACCCACCTGACCGGCCGCCATATGCCCATAGAGATTTTGCCCTTTAGTTTCAAAGAATTCTTACTGGCTAAGAAATTTAGCCTACATCAGGAGTACGCGGTATTGCCGGAACAACACGGTGAGCTGTTGAATTTGATGGAAAATTATTTGGCGGGCGGCGGCTTTCCGGAAGTTACTATAAATAATCTTGATCCGAGAGATTATCTCAATGTGCTTTTTGACGCTTTGGTTTTTAAGGACGTGGTGAAACGTCACAGGGTAAAATTCTCTACTCAAGTTGGCATTTTGGGAGCTCATTTGGTGAATAATTTTGCGAGTTTGTATACGGTTCGTAAATTGCAGGATGCTTTGAATTTAAAAAGCGCAACCACAATAGAGAAATATATACATTATCTGGAAGAGGCCTACCTCATATTTTCCCTATTGCGGTATTCGCCAAAATCCATACAGCGCATAAAATCCCCCCGCAAAGTCTATGCGGTAGATAACGGTTTTATATCCGCAAAAGCGGTTCAACACTCTCTTGATAAGGGCAGACTCATGGAGAATCTTGTTTTTATGGAGTTAGTAAAGCGCGGTTTTGATCCCAAAAGAGAATTGTTCTACTACAAAACTCGGAATGACAGAGAAGTTGATTTTGTTGTCAAAAAAGGAATTGAAGTGATTGAACTTCTGCAAGTTTGTTATGAATCCACAAAAAAGGAGGTAGAAGAGCGCGAAGCGAAAGCGCTTTTTGAAGCCGCCGACGAACTAAATGTGAATCTTCTAACCGTTCTGACATGGGACGACGAGCGAGAAGTTGAAAAAGACGGAAATACAATAAAATTCAAGCCGTTATGGAAATGGCTGCTGGAAAAAACTAACGCATAAAACTATGGCAAACTCCAAAGAAGCAAAGGCGCGAATCAAGATCAACAAACTGCTCGAAGAAGCGGGCTGGCGATTTTTTGATATAAAATAAAGCAATGAAAAACATTTTAAACATAATCAAAGATTCCAATTACAGCTTTTCAATTTTTGAGCAAAAGTTGATTGAAGAATTGGAAAATAAAATCACACTCAAAGACGGCAAACCTTATATTGTTTGCGCTATCCGCGATAAAGAAATTATTTTGAAACCGGAGGAGGTTGTCCGCCAGCTCTACGCGATGAAACTGCTTGAAGATTACGGCTACCCAAAACAAAGAATCAAATTTGAACACGCAATCCATTTTGGTCGTGAGGTAAAATCCGCCGACATTGTTATTTTTGACAAAGATCGCCCGACTGTTGAATACATTATCGTTGAAATTAAAAAGCCAAAACTTCAAGACGGAAAAAATCAGCTTCGCTCCTACACCAACGCCACCGGCGCGCCGATTGCCGTTTGGACCAATGGCGGACAAATCAGCCACTATAACCGCAAAGACCCGAATTATTTTGAAGACATTACCGATATTCCCAAAGCCAACCAAACGCTTGAAGATATTTTGAAAGAAAGATTTACTCTCAAAGACTTAATTATCAAAGACAAAATCCCGAACGAGGGAAAATCGCTCAAAACCATTATTCAAGAAATGGAAGATGAGGTTTTGGCAAATGCCGGCGTGGATGTTTTTGAAGAAGTTTTTAAACTTATTTTCACCAAGCTTTACGATGAATTGCAGAGCAAGAAAGACAAAATGCGTCTGGAAATTTATCTTGAAGACAAATTAAGCAAAGAAGATCGCGGAGATTACGACAAAGTAAAAGAAGTTTTGGCAAAAATTGACGATTCCAGTTTCAGGGTTTTGGAGTTTAGAAACACTGGACAATCGGAAAGCGAACTGAAAAAGAAAATCCAAAAACTTTTTGACGAAGCCAAAGCCAAATGGCCGGGCGTGTTTGACGAAGCCAGTCAAATTCAACTTTCACCTTCGCATCTCTCTGTCAGTGTTTCCAGTTTGCAGGATATAAAACTTTTCAATTCTAATCTGCAAATAATAGACGAGGCTTTTGAATACTTGGTCAACAAGTCGTCAAAAGGCGAAAAAGGCCAATACTTCACCCCCCGCCATGTGATTGATATGTGCGTCAAAATGCTCAATCCCAAAGCGGGCGAATACATGGTGGACACCGCCGCCGGTTCCTGCGGATTTACCGTACATACGATTTTTCAAATCACCGGGCATTTATTCCAAAACACCGACATTTCCGAGGAAGAAAAAGAAAATGTGCTAAAAGTTTTTGGCATTGATTTTGATGAAAAAGTCGTGCGCGTAGCCCGCACCTTAAACTTGATCTCCGGAGACGGAAACACTAATGTTTTGCACCTCAACAATCTTGATTATGAACGCTGGAATGAATCAATCCAAAATCGCGACTGGCTGGAAGTGTATGGAGCTGGATTAAAACGCCTTGAAGCGCTGCAAAAAGATAAAAGTTCTTACAAAGAATTTAATTTTGATATTCTCATGGCCAATCCGCCATTTGCAGGAGATATTAAAGAATCCCGCATAATCCACAAATACGATCTCTGCTACAACGATAAAAACAAACCAAAATCAAAAGTTGGGCGTGATATTTTATTTATTGAAAGAAACTTAAACTTTTTGAAGCCGGGCGGGAGAATGGCGATTGTTTTACCGCAAGGCCGTTTTAACAACACATCGGACAAGGCAATTCGCGAGTATATCGCCGAAAAAGGCAGAATCCTTGCAGTAGTCGGGCTTCATGTAAACACTTTCAAACCGCACACCGGAACCAAAACCAGCGTGCTTTTTGTGCAGAAATGGGATGATAAACTTTGTCCGAAAGTGAAAGATTATCCGATTTTCTTTGCCGTTTCCGAAAAATCCGGCAAGGACAATTCCGGTGATTATGTTTTCGTCAAAAACGGCAACAGTCAGCCGAAACTGGATAAAAACGGCCACTTGATAATCAATCACGACTTGCACAACCACGACGGCGAATTGGAGGGCGGCGTGGCAGAAAAGTTTATAGAGTGGGCAAAATCAGAACATTTATCTTTTTGGAAATAAATTATGAGCTTTCCTAGAATTAAATCAGTTTCAATTAAAAATTTTCGTTCGTTTTCTAACGATGATTTTGAAGTAGTAAAGTTTCCAGAAGTAGATTTGCCAATTTCAATAGTTGGTTATAACAATTCAGGAAAAACGCACTTTATCCATGCAATCCTGAGAGCATGTGGTATGCAGACAAAATATAAGGAATCCTTTGATGAAGAAGATTTTTATTTTCAAAATACCGGCGATAAGGCTGAAATAAAAATAGAGTTTTCGCAATCATTCAAAGTGTCTACAATTTATCAGGTAGACAAAGAATGTCATGGCGCTCACTTGGAAATTAAAGAGGATGAAAATGGAACAATTAACGGGTTTGCTCATGCAGTAGATGCCGAAGGAAAAACAATTATTAAACAAGAAAGAATAAAAGGCAGAGGGCTACCCGTCTTAATGAGTAGTTTAAAAGACAAGTTAAATGTTATCTATATTGACTTCAGAGAGCTAGAAAAACATCTTCTTAATAAAAGTTATTCACTATTAGGAAAAAGATTAAAAGATATAAAAGAGGATTTTTACCGTTCGGATAATTTAGTAAAAAATAGAAAAAATGAAGATATCCCTCGCAAGGAATATTTCGAACAAATTATAAATTTCATTGAAAGTAACCTAATCAAAACAGAAGCTTTTATCTCTTTGGTGTCAGAATGGGAAACATCAATTAAAGAACAATTAGAAATAGAAAATGATAGTTTAAAAATAAGCTTTCAAATTCCAAAAGCCGATGAAATATATGACAGTATCGCTTTTAAGCTTTCAGATCATGCAACTAAACCTGCTGTTTCAATAGAAAAACTTGGGGAAGGTTTTAAATCAATGCTCATTATCGCAATTTTGCGTTCGCTCGCAGAGCTGAACAATGGAGGGCGAATAATTATTTTTGAAGAACCCGAAACCTTTTTACATGAACATTTTCAAGAGTATTTTTATAAAGTTCTGTGCAAACTCGCAGAAAACAATCAGATCATTTACACAACACACTCCAAAAAATTCGTGGATGTTTTTAATCCACAAAGTATCGTCAAAATAGTTAATCCAGATTACTTAAAATCCTCAATAATCCAGCCACCTCAAGAAAGCTTTATTTTAGATGTTCCTAAAAAACTTGATGAATTTGAATTAAAAAATCCCGAAGATTTTGCTAAATACCTAAAGACTTTAGAACCGAACATCGGAAATATTTTATTTGCAAGCAGGGTAATTATCGTTGAAGGTCCGCATGATATTTTGGCTTATAAAACAATATTTGAAAATCAAGTTAATTTCGCACTAAAAAATATTGCGATAGTAGCGGCATGGGGTAAAGATTCTATTCCAACAATTATTGTGCTTTGTAAATTGTTTAAAACTGATTGTTTTGTAATTCACGATTGGGATTTAGACAATGACAACGATCCTAATACCTTACCTGAAGGCGCAACAGAAGAAGAAAAGAAAAAACAGGTAGCAGACAAACAACAATGGACAAAAAATAAAAATATTTTAGATAAAATTGAAAATGAGAATTCAAGACATTGTAATAAAAGAAATCTTGAAAAAGTTTTAGATATTGAAAGAAACCAAAAGGGAACAGTCGCAATTTATCAGAAACTAAAAGATAAAAGTTTAGAATATGTACAGAAACAGTACCCCAAATTAGTATCTGATAACTTGTTAAATTTTTTAGGAATCCAAAAATAACTATGCAATATTCAGTTGTAAATTATAAAACGGTAAAAGAAAATTCTGATTTTAGAATTGACGCGGAATATTTTCATCCGGTTTATTTACGCGATGACTTGCTTGTTGCAAAGTTTCAAAATATGCCACTTGGTGAATTTGCTTTTATTACCGATGGTCAACATGGTTATCATGAAGTTGATGAAAATTCGCCAATCTCGCACCTAACAGCAAAAAATGCAAAAAATTGGTTTGCTGATACGGAAAACGCTGACAAATTGGCAAAATGGGTTGATGATAAAAACAAACGATCATCTCTTAAAGAAGGAGATATAATTTTATCTACAAGAGGCACGGTTGGCTTTTGTTCTCTGGTTTTTCAAGATGTGTTGCCCTCAAACATAGATCAAGATATTGCAAGAATTGCGATAAAAGGGAAAACATGCTTGCCGGAATTTCTTTTAACCTATTTTAATAGTCAATTTGGTCAAGATTGGATCAAAAGAAACATCTCTGGAATGGTGCAACAAGGATTATCTTTGCAGAAAGTGCGAACAGCACCGATACCATTATTCGATAACGGTTTTCAAAAAATAATTCAAAAAATAATTTTAGATTCAAAAAAACACATTGATAATTCCAAATCCCTCTACGCCCAAGCCGAACAATTACTTCTTTCCGAACTTGGCCTTTTAGATTGGAAGCCAAAGCACGAACTGGCTTTTGTCAAAAACTTTTCTGCGACACAAGAAGCCGAGCGTTTTGACGCGGAGTATTTTCAGCCGAAATATGAGGAAATTATTGAAGCGGTGAAAAAATATAAATGCGGATTTGATGAACTGGGAAATTTGGTGAAAATCAAAGACAAAAATTTTACTCCAAAAGACAACGAACAATATAAATACATTGAACTTGCCAACATTTCATCAAACGGCGAAATAAACGGCTACACGGAAAATTTCGGAAATGAATTGCCGTCAAGAGCGCGCCATAAAGTACAAAAAGGTGATTTGATTGTTTCGTCCATTGAGGGATCACTAGAAAGCATTGCCTTACTAACGGAAGACTGGAAAAACGCTTTATGCTCCACCGGATTTTTTGCGGTCAATTCAGATAAAATAAATTCCGAAACTTTACTTGTTTTATTAAAAACCAAAGTCGGACAACTACAACTAAAGAAAGGGTGCAAAGGAACAATTTTAACCGCTATCGGCAAAGATGAATTATCCAAAATAGTTTTGCCAAAAATTGATCCAAAAACACAGGAAGAAATCAAAAAGAAAATCGCTGAAATGTACGAAACGAAGAAATTATCAAAATCCCTGCTTGAAATCGCCAAGCGCGGCGTAGAAATGGCGATAGAAAAAGACGAACAAGAGGCGGAAAACTGGATTAAAGATAAATTATCCGTGGGAAATATAAAATGATAAAATAAGAAAAAATAACATGACAAATAATTTAATTAAAGAGAAAATATTAAGTTGGCTTTTAATTATTAAAAAAGATCTTGAACTTGGAAAACAAGGTTTAATAAAATCCGAGAGGTTATCACAGGATAAAAACAAAATTGAAGATGAGATTTTGAAAATCAAAGATGAATTAAGCGAAATTGAACAACTAAAATTTGATAAAATAAAAAGCCCATGGCGATATACTCCAAAGACAGGAGTCTTTGTTAGAAAAGGAGAAGTGGAAAAAGCATTAACTCCTATTAAAGATTATTTAGAATTTCTTTTTGAGCAAAATTTTCGCATAAAAATAAAAAATCAATTAGAAAATGAAAAATTATGGGTTAAATCTCAGATAGATGGCGAGGATACGCATTTTTTTATAGGAGAAAAAGATTCTTTGGGAGAAAAAGTGCACTTAATTTCAGATGGGGGAACTGGAGAACTGCGTATTGATCCAAAAGATAAAAATCCACACGATTTACTTACTAAAATTACAACAATTATTGAAACTAAATCAGGAGAAAAAATAAAATCAACACATGCATCACTTGAATTTATGGAAAATGAAGAAAAAGAAAACTAACATAAAATCCTTCGACACCGAAAATTAAAATGAAATCTAAAAAATATAAAAAATTAGCAATTTTTGAAGGTCAGCAAATCCGCCGCCACTGGGATGAAGAAAAAGAGCTGTGGTATTTTTCGGTTTCCGATGTGATTGCGGTTTTGACAAGGAGTGTTGATCCGGCGGCTTATTGGCGAAAATTAAAGGAAAGGCTTCTAAAAGAGGGCGGGAATGAAACCGTGACAAAATGTCACGCTTTGAAAATGGTCGCGGCGGATGGCAAAATGCGTTTGACGGACGCGGCGGACACGGAAACCATGCTTCGCCTGATTCAGTCCATCCCATCGCCTAATGCCGAACCGTTCAAGCTTTGGCTGGCGCGCGTGGGCTATGAGAGATTGGAAGAAACCGCCGATCCTGAATTGGCAATAAATCGAGCGCTTAAAACTTATTTGCAAAAAGGTTATAGTCAAGAATGGATAAATCAGAGGCTAAAAAGTATTGAAATTAGAAAGGCGCTAACTGATGAATGGGAAATGCGAGGAGTAAAAGAAGGGTTGGAATTTGCCATATTGACTGATGAAATTACCAAAGCATGGGCAGGGCTGACAACCAAAGAATATAAGCGTTTGAAAGATTTGAAAAAAGAAAATCTGCGCGACAATATGACTAATTTGGAATTGGTGCTGAATATGCTTGCCGAAACAGCCACGACCGAAATTTCGCAAAAGCGCGAACCGAAAAATTTGGACGAAAATAAAAAAGTAGCGCAAGAAGGCGGGAGCGTGGCGGGGAACGCCAAGAAAGATATTGAAAGTAAAACGGGCAAGAAAGTAATTACCAGCAAGAACGCGAAGCAATTAGGGCAAAGAAATCAGCGCCGGTTAAAGTAAACGCCCGACGGCGTGCCTGCCCGCCTCTGGAGGGGTGGGCGAAGTCGGAAAAACTAAGTTTTTGGAGATAATTATGGCCAACAAAAGACTAACAAAGAAATTTTGGTCCGGGTACCGACGATTAGGTTTTCGCACTCTTCGGGATAACATAATCAAAAGCATTGGTGAGTTCGAAATGATTGACTGTTTATTGAAGGATAAAAACAGAAATAATTGTGAGCTTAATTTGAAATTGATGCACGGCACATATAAAGACGTAATAATTTTGGATCTTGCAAAAATTTTCACTGACAGCAAAAACGACCAAACCGCTCTGAATCAGATTATTGAGCGGTTGAATAACAAAAAATTTGCCAAACACAAAAAACAGTTGAATTTTTTGAAGAGAAAACATAGAGGACTTTTTTCAAAGATACAAAAAAATCGCAATAAACTAATTGGACATTTAGATTTTCATAAAAACCCTTATTTTAGAATGGGCTACTCAAAAGATGTGCTTGATGAGTGGTATCCAATAATTGAACCGAATCCGCACCCTAAAAATTTTTATTCATACTTTGAATTAGAATCAAAGAATGACGAAAACAAACGATTAAGAAAAGATATGCTTGCTAAACCAGAAAATCAACGCTATGAGATAATTGACTTCAAAAAAGACATCCCTACATTTAAAACAATTCTGAATGAATTGGACAAAATATTTAATGAGATAGATAAAATTATTTATCCTAAAAAATATAATTAAATTAGCTATAAAATGTTCAATACCAAAACAACCGGCGCACTTATTGATCTAATATCGAAACCAGTTGCAAGTTATCTTAAAACTTTACTCTTGCGCGTAAAAAATAGAAATAAGTTTTTTTGTTGATGATTTTGTAAAAAAAGACCAAAGACAGTATTTTTATCGTAAAAAATTAGGATCTAGTAAGTGGGGTGTTTTTGACAGTAAAAATGACAAAGAACCGATAAGAGTTTACGAGAAGCCGATTCACAATGTCCCTAAAAGACTTGCAAAGCAATATGCTATAAAAATGGCAACACAACAATCTAAAAAGACTCGTCAAGTTAGTTGAGGTAAACAATATCAAAATCAAACTGCATAATTAAGAAATTTGTCCGATATTGTTAATTAAAAAACAGGAAAAATTAAAAGTGAGTTTTTGGAGATAATATGGAAAAAGATAATGAAATAAAAGAATTTTTTGAAAACTTAGGGGAAATTTGGCGCGATATTACAGCTATTGAATTTTTAATGCGCTGCGCAATCGCGAAAAAAGATGGAGATCTTGACAAACGTCCTGAGCCTCCGTATACCAAAGATAAAATTTATGAAACCTACCCAAAATCTTTTTCCCACTTTAGCTTTGAAATAGTTACTGAAAAATTCAACAAAAGATATTCTCATCTTGCAATATCACCAGAACTAGTTCATCTGCGCGATGCTATGGCTCATGGGATTATCGCAGAAATAAATAGCGATGGGATTGATAGACTTGTAAAATTTAAAGAGGCAAAAGAAGGGCTTAAAGTAGAATTTAGTATGTCACTAGAACAGGAGAGACTCGCGCAGATTAGGCAATCTTTAAAAGAAATTAGACGAAGTATTATGAAAGAAGTTGATGATAAGAAGGTATAATTAACGTAAGTTAAAAAGTAAATTTATGACCACCCAGGACAAAAATAACCAAATCATTATTTACAACACTGAAGACGGTGAGACCAGGATTGAAGTGCGGATGAAAGACGAGACTGTTTGGCTTTCGCAAAAACAGATGGCCGAGCTTTTTGACTGCAGTGTTGATAATATTGCACTACATTTAAAGAATGTGT
The DNA here is from genome assembly GCA_040756075.1 of Patescibacteria group bacterium. Lineage (GTDB taxonomy): Bacteria > Patescibacteriota > JABMPQ01 > JABMPQ01 > JBFLZX01 > JBFLZX01. The sequence goes on from JBFLZX010000040.1 coordinate 10,080, forward strand.
ATTTAGAACAGGAACTGGATGAAAAACGAACTTCCGAGGAATCCTCGATAGTTCAAAAGGAAGGTAAGAGAACCGTAAGTCGATCAGTAAAGTTTTATAATCTTGACGCTATTATTTCTGTGGGGTACAGGATAAATTCCCTGCGCGGCACGCAATTTCGCATCTGGGCAACTCAAAAACTGAAAGAATACATCATAAAGGGTTTTGTCATGGATGATGAGCGTTTGGCTGAGGGTCGAGTGAAAAGGACATATTTTGAAGAATGGGAAGAGCGGATCAGGCGGATCAGAACTTCGGAAGCCAATTTTTATCAAAAAGTCCGTGACGTTTTTGCCACCAGCGCGGACTATAACCCCAAAACAGATTATGCCAAACTGTTTTATGCCACCGTGCAAAACAAATTCCACTATGCCATTACCGGACTCACGGCGGCAGAAATTGTAAATAGTCGGGTGGACAGCAAAAAGGACAATATGGGGCTCACAAACTGGAAGGGAGAAGTTATCACCCGAGAGCAAGCGCAAATCGCCAAAAATTATTTGGAAGAATTAGAGCTAAAAAGGCTGAACCTGTTGGTGGAACAGTTTTTGTCTTTTGCGGAACTCCAAAGTGTGGAGCAAAGAGTGATGTATGGTAGTGTCAAGCATTAGTGTGTAATCCTCCTTTCGAAAACGGGTAGTTTTGGTTTAAATAATTGATAATGGTATTGGCATAACGTTGAGCTGATTCATCATTTTGAAAGGTATTGTCAAAAACTTT
>JBFLZX010000041.1:0-10163 GCA_040756075.1 Patescibacteria group bacterium
CAAAACCGAAAAACTAAAAGATCTGAATGACGAATTTAAAAGAGCTAAATATTTAAAATAATTTTAACTAACATTGGTTAGTAATTGTGTGGAAAATTCGATTTTTCACGCAGGATCTAGGTAAATATTTTGTTAGATGTGGTTTGTAAAGCTCTAAATATACTGGAATAATTGCCCGGGCATACAACTCGCCATGATGTTTTTCATATTCTTTATATAAAGAAATAATTTCTTTATTGGTTTTTTTCTTTAAATTAGTTTTAAAAATTTTGTTGGAAGTAAAATTTGTTAATTTATCAGAAAAATTTAAAATTGCGCGATTAAAGCGAGTGACAAATTTTGGATTTTTAATAATTTTCTTCAAAGTAAAAATTCCAAGCTCAGTCCATTCTTTGTGGTCAACAAAAATTTTTCCGCTATCTTTTATGTGTGGACGAACTATTGATTTTTGATATTTTCCCAAAATTTTTCCGGTGCTCTTAATAATATAACGCCAACCCGGACACATAACGGGATACAAGTGAATCGGTTTATTTTCTTCCAAAAATCCCCATTTTATTTTTTTAATATTGGATAAAGTATATGTGCTTTTCATAAATTATTTAATTTTTTAATTTGGGCAAAATTAATTTTCCTAAATTTGCCACGTTATCGTGGCTGTCAGAAATAATTGCGAGTTGCATATAATTTAATTTTAAAATTAAAAGTTTGAATTAACTCCTCCTCTCCTCCTGGGCAACTTATCTTTTTTAAAAAAATTATTGTAGCTGCCTATTGAAAGCTCCTTAATATAAGGGAAGGTTGGGTGGGGTTATTTTGATTTTTGGATTTTAAACTTGATTTGTTATTTGTTATTTGGATTTTGAAATTTATAACGCAGATTTCCACCTTCAGTGGATCATCTGAGTGAAAAGTCTGCTACTCCGTAATCTCCTCCGTCATCCTCAACTCATGCCCCAATTTTTCTTTTTTTGTAATCAAATATTTTAAATTAACTTTATTTGGTTTTATTTCCAGCGGCACGCGCCGGACTATTTTTAGACCATAACCTTCAAGCCCGACAATCTTGCGCGGGTTATTTGTTAAAAGATTAATTTTTCGCACGCCCAAATCATACAAAATCTGGGCCCCCAAGCCATAATCGCGCAAATCATCCTTAAATCCTAATTTATGATTTGCTTGGACTGTATCATAGCCTCTGTCCTGCAAATTATAAGCTTTTATTTTATTAACTAAACCAATTCCTCTGCCCTCCTGATTCATATAGAGTAAAACACCTGAATCAGATTTAGCAATAATTTCTAAGGCGCGGATCAATTGATCTCCACAATCGCAGCGCAAACTGCCAAAAATATCGCCAGTTAAGCATTTTGAATGCACGCGGACTAAAACTTCGGAATTTTTTTTAATTTTGCCGCGAACCAAAGCCACATGATTTAATTTGTCTAATTTTGATTGATAAACATAAAATTTAAAATTCCCATATTTTGTTGGCAAATTAGTTTTCGCCATTCTTTCTACTTGCGACTCGCGGGCTTTGCGATATTTTATTAAATCAGCAATCGTAATAATTTTTAAATTAAATTTTTTGGCAATTTTAAAAAGTTCTGGCAGACGCGCCATTTTTCCAGATTCTGAAATAATTTCACAAATCACGCCCGCGGGATAAAGCCCGGCAAGGCGCGTCAAATCTACGCTTGCTTCAGTATGGCCAGCCCGGCGCAAAACTCCTTCTTCGCGCGCCCGCAATGGGAAAATATGGCCGGGCCGGGAAAAATCAAAAGCCCCGAGTTTTTTATTCGCAAGCGCTAAAATTGTTTTTGCCCGATCATAAGCGGAAATCCCGGTCGTTGTTCCAATTTTTACATCACAGGAAACTGTAAAATTTGTCTCAAAATTATCTTCATTTTTTTTGACCATTGGCCCAAGTTGTAATTGTTCTAGTCGTTTTTCTAACATTGGCACGCAAATTAGGCCGCGACCATGTTTCAACATGAAATTTACTTTTTCTGGGGTGATTTTTGAAGCCGCCATTATAAAATCTCCCTCGTTTTCCCGATTTTCATCATCAACTACAACCACAAAATTTCCAGATTTTATTTCGTTAATTGCTTCCTGAATTGTATTGAATTTCATAGAAATTTCCCTCTCTAGTGACAGTTACCAACAATCGTTTTTATATCTTTTGTACGACTCCTGCGCCCGCATCTACCTCGACTTTATCTTCGTCTTTTAATATTTTACTAGCGATTTTCAACCCTACAACACAGGGAATTTTAAGTTCACGGGAAACGATTGAAGCATGACAGGTAAGACCGCCTTCATCAGTGATGATTGCCGCGGCCTTTTTCATTGCCGGAACAATTGCTGGCGTTGTGGCAATTGAAAGTAAAACATCTCCATATTTCATCTTTACCATATCTTCAGGACGATTGATAATTTTTATTTTACCCTTGGCATAACCCGCAAAAGCGCAAGTCCCTTTAAGTATTTTAACTTTTTTTATGCTCGCGGTTGTTTCTGATTTTAAAAATTTATTATAAAATTTTTCCGCCTCTTTTCCGGTTATAACCTTAATTGCACCATTTTCCGGCATACAACCATGCCACTCTTTAATCATTTTAATTTTCTCTAAAGAAATTTTCTTCCCTTTTAATCCCTCTTCCATCATCTCTAAAGTACAACTTCTTACTTGGTCTAAACTTAAATATAATCTTCGCCCGATTTCCCTTTGTAATTTTTCTAAATAATAATAAGCCTTGCTTTGAAAATCCTTCCTTCTCGGCTTAGCCCAGACTATCTTTTCTGCTAACCGCAATATAGCTGAATAAAATTTATCGGGTTTTAACTTAGCAATACATTGTTTTCTTAGCGAAAGCAATTTCTTTCGTTCCGCGGCCAACAAAGCAAGTTTTTTCTTTGGATTTACGCCTTTATAAAGATAATCGCGGATGAATTCTAAAAAATTATATTCAATATAAGCCGGCCCGGCATAAACATAATAAACCCAGCAATATTTCTGCGTGTGCTTTTGCAACTCATTATAAAATTTAGGATAAATTTCTTTAAGCCTTGATAGTTCCTTTTTTTTGACATCGGCTCGCCATTGTTTATTATTATAAAATTTACTCATTAATTTTAACAAGTCTTCTTCCTGATCTTGGGCAAAAGAATTTCGTGTAGGCTGTGTTAATGTTTAAAAATATTCATTAAATTTATTGGGAACTTTTGTCTTTAAAAATTCAACTAAATTTCTTTCCACAAAGGAAAAACCTTGAAAATCTAAAATCGCCAACGATACCCCCAGGGCATAAAGAACAGCCTGCCAAGCGCAAAATTCCCGGTAAATTCTTATTATTTCCTCTGCGGTCATTTTTTTTAAATCTTTGTTTTCTACTATATTTTTTATCCAATCGCTTAGCCCCCGCCCTTCGCGCAGACTTTTATAAATTACTTTTTCTACAAAATTATAATCTTTTTTTACTTTTTTCTTTAATCCCTCATGGCATTGCTGCCAAGAAGAAATATCAGCAATATAAAATAATTGATTATATTATTATGATTAAAAGTTGCTAAAATCACCCGCGGAAGACGAAAAAGCCTTGGATAAAGTAAAAAAGCGCTTCCCCAAATATAATTTCTTATAAAAGGAGAATTGCTGTCATTAGCAATTATTTTCCAACGGTAGTTTTTATAAGACATAATTTTAGAACACATAATTTATCTCTTTTTTATAAAATTTTTTTATAAAAGAAAGTAAATTTATGTTTATAAATTTATATTACTAGTTTAACTTTCTTACTATCCCCCTATCCGCATCCACCTCAACTTTGTCTCCATTTTTTAGCGCTTTGGTTGCCACCTGCGTTCCAATCACACATGGCTTTTTGATTTCCCGAGCAGTGATTGCCGCGTGACACAAAAGTCCGCCAGCATCAGTAATAATTGCGCTTGATTTTTTCATTAAAAGTAAAAATTCCGGCCGAGTCATGCCTGTAACCAAAATATCTCCGTCATGAAAATCTTTTGCCTTTTTGGGATCTGAAATAATTTTAACAATTCCTTGAGCTTTTCCCGGATATGCAGTCATGCCTTTAATTTCTTTTGTATCTTTAATTTGTGACAAAGCTTTTTCGATCTTTATAACTTCATTGCCAGTGATAATTTCTGATTTTTTATTCTTAAAAATTATTGCTGAATTTGAAAATCTTTTTACTAAAATATCTTTCTTGGGTAATTTTCCTTTTTCAAAATAATCTTCAAATTCATTTTTAGTCAAACAAAGAATATATTCTGGTTTATAACTAAATTTTTTGGCAATAACTTTTGCTAATTCCTGCATAAAAATCTCTGTTTCAACAAAAACTTTTTCAGTATAGAGCCTCGCATCTTGTAAAATTGGTAGAAATTTTTGCGCAGAATTGGCAGGCAAATAATCAATAATATTTCGCGGACTAATATGCATACCAGTGTATTCAAAAAATAAATCAAAAAAAATCTTAAATTCTTTATATTTTAAATCTTTGCCTTTAAATTTATGGCTCATTGCCACTAATTTATCAGCTTTTTTCTTTAATTTTTTGCAAAGTTTTGATGCAAAATTTTTGTTGTGGACTGCCTTGTTGGCTAAATATCGGCCAAATTTTCCCCGATTTTCGATTTCAAAATAGCAGGCGGTGCGGCCCCGGCGCGAAATTAAAACTATGTGATTTAACCCTTCGCCCATCTGCTTTTTTAACAAATTAGTATAATACCAGGCAAAATAAAAACCAGTTGCGAAACTCCACTTGCCTTCCCAGTATTTCAGCCAAGTGTGGTTTGAGATTTGTTTATGAATTACTAGATCATTTTCAATTTTTTTTAGCATAACACGAATTATTTATAGAATGTTTATTAATTATTACGCTGGTAAATAAGGATCTTCGAGATGACCTTTTTTCGCTTTAATAAATAATTTACTAAGTTTTTTACTGCTAGAAACCGGATAAGCAAACTGTTTGTCTATCCGCTTTAAATTCAGTGGAAGCGTTGTCAACTCTTTTTTAGTGTATTTTTTGATCTGATCGAGGACTGGAAGTTTATATTTTAGTTTCCCCTTTACGACCATCTTCTTAAGCAATGGTTTACCTAATTTCTCGCCTTCTAGTCCGATAGTATCCTCTCTCATTAACCTATTGCGGTATTTTCTAAAAACTTGCTTGCGACCAGGGTAACTAATCTTACCTCTAGAAAGTTTTGTAGCGTAAAAAACTTCTTTGCCCTTTTTGTATTCAACTAATTTTAAGACTGCCTCTAATTTTGGATCATCTGAAGAGGTAACAAGTTCGGTACAAATTACTACTCCATTCACCGGCGCTTTTTCTTTGACAAGTTCAGCAAGTTTCCATTCATCAAAATTTCCCGAAACATTAACTCGCACATTTGGTAAACCTGCCTTATCAAGGACCGACCGAGCATAACGCGCCTGGCGAATAAAATCATATACGTCCTTACCGCTGTCAATCACCACAGCAGAAATAGTCTGTCCCTTTTTCTTCAATTCTTTAGCCACAGTGATAGCATTTTTTACTCCTTGTTTAAAATCATAGGTATCAACCATAAAACCAATACCTGGGAAAACACTAGCTGCCGCACGCATAGCTTCCAACTCTGATGGGAACGATTTTATAAAAGCGTGATAAGCCTTTGTGTTCACTTTAGATATGGGCAAATTAAATTTTCTGGCAAAAGCCGGCACAATAGTTGATGGCGCGCCAAGAATATAAACCGCTCTGCCGAATTTCAAAGACGACTCGTTAGAATGAGCCCGTGTCACCGGACAAGTGACAACGTTAATTTTCCCTGCCGCCACGAGAAAACTACGCACTGCCTTGCTCAAAAAGATCGTGTTAGAAGTTAAGGCATTCATTAAAAAGAAAGTAAATAGATTAATCTCCCATATCCGTCCGGTAATTTTTACTACCGGTTCACCCGGAAAAAATACCGTACCTTCAGGCATAGCCCAGATATCTCCTTTGAATTTAAAATTGCGCATGAGTCTAGCCATCTTTGGAGTAATGATTTTGTTGTTCAATAAAAAATCGACTTCCTCTTTGGTATAGCGCCAGTTCAAAAGACCTTCAACAATTTCTTCTAAACCCCCAAAAAGTAAAAAATTTCTATTTTTAGGTATGCCTCGTACGGAAAGATCATAGGTGGCAATAACATCTTTCATCCCTAAATCAACCCACATACTGGAGACGGAAAAAATTTGGTCATAATCAAAAAGATGTTGATCTTCAGGAAGAAAAAAATGATTTAATAATCTTGGTTTTCCTTTTTTCATATTTTTTGGTTAATTTTTTTAATTATAATTTTCTTACCGTTCCCCTTGTCGCATCCACTTCCACCATATCCCCATCACGCAAGACTTTTGTCGCGATTTTTGTGCCAACAATGCATGGCTTTTTCATTTCCCTTGCAACAATCGCCGCATGACAAGTTAATCCACCCATATTAGTAACAAATGCGCTTGCCTTTTTCATAATTGGCAATAATGATGGATCAGTAGCATAAGAAACAAGAATGTCACCACTTTGCATTTTATTTTTATCTTTAATATTCGAAATAATTTTTACTTTACCTCTGACTTTTCCAGGGAAAGCACAATCACCTTTTAATTCATTGACTTTCTTTTCCTTTGGCAAGGATGCTAAAATTGGCGCCATTTTTTTGCGCGCCTCATTACCAACATAAAAATTTAATTTATTATTTTCTTTTATAAACGCAGAATATTTTGCTGATTCATTTAATTTTGCGATATTTAATTTTTCGCTTTTTAGAATTTCTGACAACCAGCCGCAATAAAGCATATATAATTGATTCATTGAAAGATTTAAATTTTTTGCAATTTGCCGCAAAATCGGTTCAATTGCGAAGTATCCCATATACAAAACATCCATTCTCTTTGCCTTGCTAAATAAAAGTCTGCGCAATAAAAACAATAATTTTTTGTGCTTTTTATCCAACGCAAATTCATTTTCCAAAATTTTTTGTTTTTGCGCTAATACCTCATCATCGTTTAATGTTTCATTTAGTAATTTTTCTGTATTTTCCTGCAATGTAAATCGGGCAAAAAGATCTAAATAATAATCGAAAGTTGTGCTCGGACCAACCCATCCATATTGTATCCAGCAAAATTTTTTGTGATGGTTTTGCAAAGCTTGATAAATTTTCGGAAATTTTTTTATAGCAGCGCTGATCAAAAAAATATTATCTTTGCATTTTTTTAATTGCATAATAAGACGACCGTTGCGATTTTTCGAAACAAGTTTTAAAAATTCCCGTTCTTCAATTTGTGCGGATGAAAGTTTGGCTGGAGTAATTAATATTTGCCAATTTTCTTGGTTTATTTTTTTATTTTTTTCAATATATTGGCGTAAATAAGAGGAAAGGTAAGATTGGTTTAATTCGAGCGGATTCAAAACCATCCCTGCTCCCCAAAGTCTATGATTTGCTTTATGAAATTTTTCAAGCCATATTTGCAGATCTTTTTGCGATAAATTTTTAGTATTTACTTTTAATAACTGCTGATTAAGACTGGATAATTTTTCTGCTGCGGCCTCTAATTTTTCCAAATCATTCTCCAGTTTTTTTGGATTTTTTAATATTTCCTGCAAATATATTTTTCCGCCATTTTGCCATTCGTGTTTTAGCATGTAGATTTTCTGCACATTATTTTTATAATCTGCAGCGAATTTTGAAAGGCCAAAAACTTTTGAACGCTTTTTTAATTCTAGCGCCAAACCAAAATTATAACATGAATGAAACCAGGGAATTCCCGGCCACTCGCCCCAAATATGCCAGTCGTTATGTAATAATTTATGCATAAAATATCATCCCGGGGCCGAAGGCCGAGGGATCTCTCAACTGACACTGAAAGTGTCATCCTGAAGTCGCGAAGCGGCTGAAGGATCTCTCAACTTGTTTGAGAAAAATCTGGCATCCGCCAGAGATTCCTCGCTTCGCTCGGAATGACAATAATTTTAAATTTTTTTCACAACTCCCTTGGTAGCATCAACTTCAACAATATCCTCGTCTTTCAAAACTTTTGTCGCGATTTTTGTGCCAATAACACATGGTTTCTTTAGTTCGCGGGCAACAATCGCCGCATGTGAGGTAATACCGCCCAAATCTGTAATAATTGCACATGCTTTTTTCATTACTAGCACAATATCTGGATTTGTCATATGCGAAACTAAAATATCGCCCTCGTGCATTTTTACCATTTCAGACTGGGTGTTAATAATTTTTACTTTTCCGCGTGCCTTGCCAACATATACTGGCTGGCCTTTGATTTCCTGCGACTCGCCATATTTTTCTTTTGGTTTATAAAATTTGATTTTTTGCCATGATCTTGCGTGCCTGATTACCAGCATAAAAAACAGATTTCCCACGATCAGAAAAATGACAGCTATACTTCATTCGCTCATTAGTCAGCTGCGAATAATTTTTATTTTCAAATAAAATCTTTGGATAATCACCGATATCTAAAAATCTAATCTGTTCTAATGTCAAACCTGCGCGCCTACCAATTTCGCGCAATAGATTTCCAATACAATAATAGCCGAAAAACTGCGCGTCTTTGGCATAAACTTTATAAAACATCGAATCCCGAGCAATCTGGAAAATTTTTTTATGCTTTGGATGAATTTTTAATTGTTTTAAAATTTCTTTTTGTTTTCTCGCAAGTTTAATGGTCTCTTCTTTTATTTGTGTCAAAACTTTTTTAGGATTTTTCTTTTTTAGTTTGTTTAATTCTTTTACAAAATGATTGAATGGTAAAATCCTTCCTTGCAAGCCATATTCTAACCATTCATATTTTTTCGCATGTTTCACTAAATATCTTTGTGGATTTTTTAATAAGGCGATGCTAACCAACTCTTCTTTTTCTTTTGTTATTATACCTTTAGCAATTGGTGTAATCAAAGTTCGAAAAGCATCAAAATTTGAAATATTTTTAATTTTTAAATCTGCGATTCTTTCTTCTAAATATTTTTGTAAATAATTTGTTAAAATATTATCTGCGGTTTCAATAATCCACATGCATCCGCGGGGCACATGAACATTCATCTGTGCTTTTTCAAATTTCTGGCGCCATACTAAAAGTTCTTTATTGTTTAATTTCTTAACATTTAATTTTTTGATTTGCTTGCCTAATTTAAATAAATTATTGCTGGATTTTTTAATAAATAAATTTAATTGATCCTATTTTTGCGGGTTAATAAATAAACTTGCAAAATATTTCTGCGAAAGATCATCGTATATATCTTTTGGCATAAATAAATAAGTTATTTTATTAACATACTGCGCAGCCATAAAATGAGCCAACTCAAAACCCCATGCTTTTTGCATGAATGTAAATCCGCGCCAAGCAGGAGTAACAAACAAATAATTGGCGTAATCTTCTTTTTCCACCAACACCCATTTTTTATTAAAAGGTATTTTCATATTGTTTAATTACACTCCTTGTCACATTTCATTTAATTTTATGCGATAATGCTCGATCAATCATAAATTTTGCATTTTCCGAAGTATTAGTTGCAATAATTTTAATTTTTTTATGAGCTGATTGCCAAACGCGAAAAATTTCATCAGCAAATGATTGACCGACAGTATCAACATCTTTAAAATCAAGAATAATTTCTTTGTATTTATCAAGTCCAAACATAATCCGTCTAGCTTGAGATCGAGACATATAAATAGAATCAATAATGTTTAATTTAATTAGAACTTTTGTTTTACCAAAATTAAAACCGGCAGTAGAATAAGCGCGAAAGATTTTTGTTAAATTCTTTTTCGATTTAGTTGAGATTATAAAAGTAACACGAGTACCATGCAATGATTTAATATTTTTAACTAAAATATCTGGAATAAGATTATCTACTGTTAAACGCTTACCAAAACTTTCAAGAATAAACAAATCCGCTACTTTAGAGGTAAAAAAAATACCTTCTCCAGTATGAAACTTTGGCGCTGTTGTTTGTCTGCCTTTAAGTAAATGATTAATCGCGTCTAATTCATTTTTGAGATGGAACTTTTTCCTTGCATTTCTAAACACCCCTACGCCATAATCACGAACAATAAATTTGAGATCTTTTTTTGTTCTATTAACCCGAATACTA
>JBFLZX010000042.1:0-7200 GCA_040756075.1 Patescibacteria group bacterium
GAGTAATTGAAAAGAAAAATAAGTTTATATTAATTTTCAAAATCAATGTTGTTTCACAAGATGTTTTCAATCTCTCAAAAACGCGAAAGAAAGACATATTTTTGACACTCCTTATTATACCATCTAACCTCTTGACAAATCTGAAGTGATATGCTATAATACAAATGTTAGAATAAAGAGAGGGTAAATCGTCATATAAAGTAATTTTGGCGGCTCTCTCTTGAGAGCCGTTTGCGATTTATAAAATAGTTCTTTGAGAAAAATTTTATTTCGCCGTTGAGAACCTGATAAATCTCGGATTTTCAGCGGCGAAATAAAATAAGGAGGAAAAAATGTATAAGGTCGTTATCGGTTCACGCGGCGAACGCCGCGAGTTCAAGGTAACTTGGGGATTGGCGGAGGGCTACGGTCCCACCGCCAAGACCCACACCCCAGAAGAGGTAGTCTCCCTTGTGGAGGCCTACCTCAAAAATAAAGCGGCTGCCGGCGAGTCGTATCTTACCGGCACCGTGACCAGCGGGGTGGTGGTCTACGCTTGGCCCGAAGGTAAGGGTCAAGCCGGCAGCGGGCACGAGCCCAATGCCGTGTACAGCGGGGAAGTATCTCCGTTGTACAACTCAGGTCTTTCGGACGAGTTCGTCCGAAAGATACTGGACGAGATGGCCAGTCAAATCGGCGGCCAACTCAGTCAAAGCCAGGTCTACGTCGCGTATCGCGACGAGACATGGATTCTTCATCAGAAGGAGGAGACGGTGACGCCAACAGGCGAAACCGTCTAGCTCCAAGCGGGAGCTAAGGAGAGAAGAAATTCTTTTCCTTAGCTCCTGCGATCATTTGAGGGCTTGTCAAATTTTTCTGACGAGTTCTCAAAAAGATTGAGCATCTTTAAAAATAAATATGAGATTTCTTTCGGGCAATTAGGTTTTAAGAAATTGAAGCCCGGTTGTCCGAAAGAAAAAAAGAAAAAGGAGGAAATAAAATGGACAGATTGGTTGACAAGGTGCTTTTCGATGCGGAAGCGGCGGAGCTCACGGAGGAGTATCCAGACCGTTACCGCGTGGAGGTGGAAATGGGGACCATGGAAATAATGGCCCTCATTAGGGGGTGGAGGCCCTCCGGATGCTGAGAAATTTGGAGGGGGAATTGGTCTTTGAGGGTCGCACGCACCGTGGTGGTGGCGACTCTGGTGGCCTTGGCGGGCCAACCGTCACCTTTTCCCACACATACAAGATACGGGTTGTGTGTGTGTGGGGGGGGGCGGTAGTAATCCCCGTCCAAATAACGGATGAGGAATTTCTTGCCGCTCAAAGGGTGAGCGGTAAGAGAAACCCGACGAGGATTCCACGCATATGGCTACAAGCCGTAAAATATGGCGTGGAGACCCTCGTCCCGAATTTAATTTTGGGAGTAGAGCGGTCGGTAAACAACCCTTACCGCTACCCCAAAAAGAAGTTTGGGCCGCCGGATGCGAGGGGAACTCGCTGGCCGCTTGGCGAGGAGGACCTCAAACGCCTCGACGAGATTGAAGCGAGAAAACTCGCCGAGGCAAGGCAAATTCTAGAAGCATACAAACAAATGCTTCCAGAAATAGAAAAAGATTTTTCTCGCAAGGTGGTTTAATCCGAACCACCTGCTGTAAAAAATCGGATTGCACTCAAAAGAGGAAGGAGACATCATAGTCTTGACTGTGAGGTTTCCTTACGGAAGAGCTTAGTCTCCTTCCTCTTACCCGCATTTTAAAGTTCACGAACATCGCGAGTTTTAAAATGAGACCAGAAGCGCCTTCGCAGTAGGAGAGAAAACCCTCTCTTTCATTCTTGCAAAAGAATGTCCCTACTGCGGGAGCACTTCTGGCCTTTTTGTTTTTTAAAAAATTTCTCGCCAAAAAATTTGTGAGCGAGCCCCGCGAAGCGGGGCGAAGCCCCGCCTGCTGAATTTTAGCGTTTGAGATTTTTTCTCCTTGATTTATGGATTAAATTTGGTAAGATAATAGAGAAAGTTTGAACTGATATAGTTTGCCCACCAAAATAGAATCAAGAATTTAGAATTAAGAATCAAGAACAATCTCGACTACGTTGGGATAAAAATCCTTAATTCATAATTCACAATTCATAATTCTTATTTATGCTCGGCCGCATTTTATTAGGTATAATCGGTATTGCTATAGGCTGTGCTGTGGCGATTTACCATAATTGGATCACAGAAAATTTAGGCCGGCCGGCTTGGGCGGATAAATATTTAGCTATGTTTGGCGGGGCGAGATTTTTTTATATTGTCTTAGGAATTTTGATTATTATTGTCGCGACATTATATATGACCGGTTCATTAGGCCCCCTTTTAATAAAAATTTTAGGACGGATGTTCGGCGGAGCACAGTAAGCAGTATTTTATTTTAAAGAAAGGAAGTTAGGGAGCAATTTTTATGGAAAGAATAATTATTTTTATCATCCGCTTTCTTTTTTTAGGCTTGCTTTCTTTTGAAGGGGCGAATTTAGCCGGCATTTTAAAATTTACTTTGGAATTTAGCTGGCTTGGGCTTTTTTTAACAGCTTTGGCGGTTTGGCTTGGTTTAGAATTGTTAGCTTATTTTTCAAAAAAGAAATATCAATATAATTTCCCGGTTTTTATTTTTTTAATTCCTGCCTTTAATATTTTATTTGATGCGATTGGCGATACTTTCCATTGGTACAGTAAATTTTCCTGGTATGATCAAGCGATGCATTTTTCAGGCGGAGCGGCCGGCGCGGCAGTTATTTTTTTTATCTTGCGAGTAATTTTTTTGCGGCAAAAGATTTTATCAGCAAGATTTATTGCTTTTATTGCTTTTTTAATTTCCAATTTTTTCGGCATTTTGTACGAACTTGAAGAATATTTTGAAAGTTTCTTTTTGCACAATAACCGTTTAGGCGGCCGTTTTGATACGCCAAATGATTTGTTTTTTAATATGATAGGAGCCTTGGTTGGGGTGTTGTTGGCGATTTTGATTGTGCAAATGAAGAAGAAAAAAGGTTTATCAGGTTTATAAAGGCAGAGCCACTATTTATAATTCACTAGGGCCGTTAGCTCAGTAGCCAGAGCACCTGATTTGCATTCAGGGGGTCGGGAGTGCGAATCTCCCACGGTCCATAAGAAAAAAGTAGAATGCCCGATATATCACGGCGAGTTCCTGCGTGTAAAGTAAAATTCAATTAAAAATAGAGGCGTTATCCGCCTCCTTTTAAATCTCGAAAATCTAAAAAATCACATACTTGCCATTACGAATCACTTCAACTGTACTTCCATCAGAATTTACTAAAGTTGCTTTTTCAACTTGAATTGGGCTTCCTTTGGCATAGACAAAGTCTTGATGAATTTGCGTTTCTTTTGATAAGAATTTTTCCGGCCCCCAAACCCCGCCTAAATGCGAGCTTAAACCAATGGCCCAATGAAATCCCGCTTTTTCATCTTCTAAAACATTGCCTGTCACAATTGCGCAAGGATTTAATCCAAAAGCGCATTCCGCAATATTCCGGCGCGCCGGATCTCTGTCAAAAAATTCCGACAATAATTCCGCTATTTCGCTTTTGCCTTTAACTTCTACAATTCTATTTTTGCGAACTACAAACGTAATTACTTCATAACTTTCTTCATCACGAATCGGCAGTTCGCCTTCTGTTTTGCTTGGTTCATTTTCTCTTTCTCCTTCATACGGCGCAGGACAAACCTCGCCTGACGGAAGATTAATCAATCTCATTCCTTGTTTATCCTGATGAAGATATCCGTCATCAATATCTATTTCTCGGAATCGCAAATCAAAGCGACAATGGTGATCTGTAGAAAAATCAACATCACAAAAATCTGCTGCTTGCATCAGTGGTGCAAGAATTTTGCATCGTCTTTGGATTTCAGCATAATCCGCAGCTAATGCTGATTGTTCCATTCTTTTTAGAATTCCCGGCATTGACGCAACGCGCAAAGTTGGAATTTCTTGAGTAAGTCTGCCCAAAGGCGCAGTTGCTGACCAAGTTGTCATTGCTAAAACAAGGGTTATTCCGCCTTTTACTTTTTCAACAACAAAGTCCGGCAAAGGAGCGCTGTTAGCGCCGGTTGCCGGATAAAGAAAAATTGGCAAAAGATTAAAATGACGCTCATGCGCCAATAAACTCATTGCTTGCCACCATTCACTTGCCATTGTTCTTCTTTCTTTCCAATTTTGATTATCTAGAAATTCATCAGTTGGCGTATCAACTAAAAACAATACCTTTTCATCAGCCTGCGGATCAAAAACATCGCAGAAAAATTTCTTGGCATCAAAAACTGGCTCTTGCATCTCTCAACCTCCAAAAAAGAAAAAAGAGCCATCCTCCACGAACGCCAATTCGTAGAGGACTTTTTAGTTTAACATATTGCTATAAAAAGACAAGAGAATTCTTTTAGCTTAAAAAAAGCCAAGAAATATGATAAAATATAAATATGAAGACCAAAAATCAACCTTCGTTTCGAACTCAAGTCAAAAGAAGACCAAAAACCAAGACTTTTATTTTTTGTGTTATTTTGTCATTTTGTTTTCTTGTTCTCTTGTCTTTTGCTTTTGCCCAGCCGACTGACGACTTTATTTATCCAATAGACAATCCACAACTTTCTGAAGAAAGTAAATTCGGCACAGAACGCTATGAAGGAATTTTTCATTTAGGCGATGATTTTTTGGCGCCTGCCGGCACACCAATCAAAGTTTTTGGCAACGGTGTTGTTCGCCATATTGGCATCCATTCAAGATTTGGCACTGTTGTTTTGATTGAGCATCAACTTCTCTCTGGCGAAAAAATTGTCTCGCTTTATGGGCACTTGCGCCGATATGACATCCAAGTTTCGGAAAATCAATTTGTAAATAAAGGAGAGGTAATCGGTTTTATAGGGGCGGCAGGCCAAGAAAATGGCGGCTGGCCGCAGGAACATCTGCATTTTGGCATCCGGCGCGGAGAATATATTGATGTAAAAACAAAATGGGTTTATTGGGGATATGGCACAAAAGAAGAAATGGCAAACTGGTATAATCCTTCCGAATTTTTGGCAGGGAAAATCCTAAAAATTATTGATCCAAAAAATTTGGCGAAAATCGCCGCTATTCCGGCAAACCACGGCCGCACCCGCATTAAATTGTTTAATGCTCGCGGCAAAAAAATTAAAAACTCGGATATTTTTGCCAGCCGGTACAGCTCATATCCTGGCGGAGATGTGGCAGTGGCAAAAACTGACAAAGCTGGTGGCCGGGCAATTGTTGTTGGTTTAGGAAAAACTCTTCCTTATGTAAAAATATATAATAAAAAGGATAAAACTTTAATTGCCAATTTTTTGGCTTTTTCTAAAAAGTATAAAAATGGGATGCGGGTAGCGGCGGGAGATATTAACGGCGAAGGCATTGACGAAATTATTGTTGGTTCAGGCGGCGGAATTCGGCCCCAATTTAAAATTTTTGATTTACAGGGAAATTTACTTTTTAAAAAATATTTATTCAAAAAATCAGACAAAGTAAAATTCGGCCTTGATGTGGCGGCCGGCGATATGGACGGCGATAAAATTGATGAAATAATTGTTGGGCTTGGTTCTGGCTCAAAACCTTATGTAATGACTTTTAAACCCGACGGAACACTGATTAAAAAATTTCTTGCTTATCAAAAAAATTTTTTTGGCGGAGTTTTTGTCAGCGCTGGTGATATTGACCGCGATGGCGCCGCAGAAATTATTACCGGCGCAGGAGCTGGCGGCGGGCCGCATTTGCGAATTTTTGAAGCGACGGGCAAAGTAAAACCAATTAGTTTTTCCCCGTTTGATGCTTCTTTCCGCGGCGGCATTGATGTGGCTTCTGCCGATTTTGACAACGATGGCAAAGATGAAATTATTGTCTCGCCAGCCGCCCAAGCTCAAGCCTGGATAAAAGTTTATCGTTATAATGCCAAGCACACAGTTTTGACTGAATTTTTGGCTTATAAAAAAGGTTTTGAAGGAGGAGTGAATGTGAGTGGGATGAAATAATTTTTAATTTTAAATTTTTAATCAAATTCTAATTTTTTAATTTTTAAACATTCGATCATTTAAAATTCTTTTAAAATTTAAAATTTGAGTTTTAAAATTTTTATGGTCATTCTTGCAATCGAGACTTCCTGCGACGAAACTTCGGCTGCGGTTTTAAAAGACCGCGCGATTTTGTCTAACATTGTTTTTTCGCAAAGTAGAATTCATGCAAAATTTGGCGGAATTGTGCCCGAAGTGGCGGCGCGTAAACATATTGAAATAATTATTCCAGTTATTTCACAAGCTCTTTTGCGCGCGAAAATTAAAAAACAAGAAATTGATGCAATTGCTGTAACTTGCGGTCCAGGCCTTATCACCTCGTTAATGATCGGCATTGACACTGCAAAATCTTTGGCTTTTGTTTTGAAAAAACCGCTGATTGCGGTAAATCATTTAGAAGGACATATCTATGCAAATTTTATTGGCAATAAGAGTAACACCTGTAAGGGCGTTGGGAATGACAAATTGAGCGAAGCGAAATTTGTTATTAATAACGAAATTCGCTTCGCTCATTTCGTCACTCCGATTTTCCCTTTACTGTCCCTCATTGCTTCCGGCGGGCATACAGAATTAGTTTATATGCCGCGCCATTTAAAATATAAATTAATTGGCGAAACACGCGATGACGCCGTCGGCGAATGTTTTGATAAAGTTGCAAAACTTTTAAATATCGGCTATCCGGGTGGCCCGGTAATTTCGCGCCTGGCAGAAAAAGGCAATCTTTTGGCTTATAATTTTCCCCGGCCAATGATTAATTCCGGCGATTTTGACTTTAGTTTTTCCGGATTAAAAACTGATGTTTTGAGGTTAGTAAAAAATCGAATGCAACAAAACGGTGACAGTTACCACAAGGTGACTGTCACCTTCGGTAACAGTCATCAACTTTTTTCTTCTCGTGACCTTTGCAATATCTGTGCCTCGTTTCAAGCTGCGGTCTGCGATGTTTTAATTTCTAAAACAATTGCCGCCGCGAAAAAATATAAACCAAAAACTATTGCTCTTGCTGGCGGGGTGGCCGCAAATAAATTTCTGCGCAAAAAAATGGCTCAAGAAATAAAAAAACAAATACCAAATACTAAATACTTAATACCAAGTCCTAAATACTGCTGTGACAATGCGGCAATGATCGCTGTTGCCGCCTACTTTAAA
>JBFLZX010000042.1:7300-9457 GCA_040756075.1 Patescibacteria group bacterium
TGGCAAAAAATAAAATTTGATGCAAACGCAAAATTATAAAACACGAGTAAAACATGCATTGCAAATCACAAAAAATTTTGATATAATGTAATCTAGATAACTGTCATTCCGAGTCCCGATCTACCCCGATAACATTGGGGCTTATCGGGACGAGACACATAAATATGACAATCCATGATTTTATCAAAAAAAGAAAATATTTAATCTGGTGGGTACGCGATTATGACAAACTCAATGCCCGATCAATAGTTGAGGCAACCTTAAATTACGGAGATTGGGACGATGTGCAAACTCTGATTAAAATTTTAGGTATTAAAAAAGTTGCCAAAATTTTTCGCAAATACTCAAAACCATCAAAAATGAAACGGCAGAATTATAACAAAAAAACGAAACATTTCTTTACCCTTTACTTTAACAGGCATGCCCGGTAGTGAAAACCTAGGATTAAAATTTCTGCCGAGCATTTTAAAGAACTTTCTCATATATTTTTAGTGATTTATAAATATTATTTTAATTTCTACTACCTGGCATGCATAAAGAAATATTGACTAAAGAACAAATCGAATTATTGCCGCTAGCTAAAAAATTTATTAAGAATTTTGGCCTAGTTGGTGGAACTGCGATTGCCCTGCAAATCGGCCATCGCCGATCAATTGATTTTGATTTATTTTCTTTTAAAAAATTTAGCAATGCGAACGTAAAAAATATAATAACAAGAAATGGCTGGAAAATAAAAACTGCATACAAAGATGAAGAAGGACAGTTTACTTTTTTAATCAATAATGTTCAATTTACTTTCTTTCACTATCCATTTAAAATTAAATTCAATAAATATTTTGAAAATGTATTTAGAATGCCAGATTTATTGACTTTAGCGGCAATGAAAGCTTATACTCTAGGACGGCGGGCAAAATGGAAAGATTATGTTGATTTATATTTTATTTTTAAAAAATATCATTCAATAAACAGAATAATAAAGAAAGCTAAACAAATTTTTGCTGGCGAATTTAATGAAAGAATTTTTCGGGAGCAATTAGAATATTTTGAAGATATAGATTATGGTGCAAAAATTGAATTCCTTCCCGGCTTTGAAACAAGTGAAAAAAAGATTAAAAAAGCATTAGTTGAATTTAGTTTGGAGTAAATTTTGATGGAGTTCCGTAAAAAGGCGGAGATAAAAAAATAGGCCACGAAATTTGGCCTATTTTTAAATTCATTTTTCTGAATTTAAATTCGATTTTTAAATTAACACGCCAGTTATAGATATATCTCTTTTGTTATCTTCTTAATTTCATTCTCAAAAAATTTTTTTACTTCTTTCCAATTTATCTCCTTAAGCATTCTTGGCATTGGATCTCGGTCCGCATCAACAAAATATACCAAACTCTTTAAAATATGAACTTTATTAAACCCAGTATTTTTATATTTTTTTTCAAACAATTTCCATAAATCTAGTAAACTAATTTTTTTCTTGCAAACAAAATACAAATCAATAAAATCTCTTTTTCTGCCGCGTGATGAAATTGTATCAATTTTTGAACAAGCAATATCTAAAACATCGGCAATTTTCACTCCATAAAAATCGTGGTACGGAAATAAAGATCGGTATTGATAATACAAAAAAGTAACATTAGTTTTATTAAAAACTCCGGTAAGGGTGTAGTCAGAAATTTTTTCTTGAAAAAATTCGCCTGCCGCATCTAATAAAATTTCCATCTCTTTTGGATTAAATTTTTTGTCGGAAAAAAAATCTAAATCAAATGACCTGCGATGCCCTAATTGCAGAGCTAGAGCTGTGCCGCCAGCCAAATAAAATTGGTTTATGAAATTAAGTTTTGATAATTTTTTCAAATCGACTTGAGTAGACGATGAAACGGCCTCTTGAAACATAAAATTAAACTATGAGGAATATTAAAATAAAAAGCCCAAAAAACCGCGGTTTTTAAAGAAATACTTTGACTTTTTTTAACTACTTCAATAATTTCTTTTTTAGAAAAATTATGCAAAAGCCACCTGATTTGTTTTATATCTCCTAACTCTAAAAGCCGTTCAATTACATAAAAAGAATATTTTTGAATATCTAAATCACGCGGCTCAATCTCCCAAAAATATTTGTAAAATGACGGAGGTAGTTTTTTTGCTGACATAAAAATATTA
>JBFLZX010000043.1:0-9237 GCA_040756075.1 Patescibacteria group bacterium
TGTTTCATAGGATTGAGATTATACTAATTTATCAAAATGATTACAAAATTGTAATCGAATTATTATATTCTCAACCCTACGAAATTTCAAGGGATGGTAACTTTTATATCAAAGTTAGCGTTTAAGGTTTAAATAATTCTCCATAATATTTAATACAAAATACATAATACACAATTATGTCCGATCCTTTTATTTATCCTGAATATTTAGGCCGTGGCAAATTTTCAAAAAAATACAGTAAAAATAATCATCAAGGAAAAGAATGGGAAGATCCTTATGGGGATTCAGGAACTTTTCGGCCACCGACGGTTTTGCCGCTTTTTGATTATCGTAAATTAAAGTGGGTTTATTTTTTTGTTTTATTTATTTTTTTCGTTTTATTTTTTCGACTTTCTTATTTACAAGTGGTTGCCGGCAAAAATTTAAGAGAAGCAGCAGAAAAAAATCGTTTTAGGATTAATGTTTTACGCGCTCCGCGCGGAATAATTTACGACCGCAACAAAACGCCGCTGGTAAAGAATATCCCTAGTTATGATTTAATAGTTGTTCCAGCAGATTTGCCGCGTGAAAAATTGCCGCGTGAAAAAGAATTCGAGACTCTTAAAAGAATAATAAGCTTAGATGATAAAGAAATAAGAAAAAATTTTGACAATTTAGATTTAAGCTCTTATGAACCAGTTGTTTTAAAAAACAACCTTGAGCGTGAAAAAGCCTTGGAGATTTTGGCGCGGGAAAGTCAATTTACAGGAATTAAAATTGAGGTAAATCCTTTGCGCGAATATATTTATTCAGAAGATTTTTCACACACTTTAGGATATATCGGCAAATTAACAAAAGAGGAGTATGATCGATTGAAAAAAGAAAATAATGATGAGTATTTATTTTCTGATTGGATTGGCAAGGATGGCCTTGAAGCGAATTATGAAAATTTATTGAAAGGAGAAAATGGCAAAGAACAAGTAGAGGTAGATTCTTTTGGCAATGTAACAAAATTAGTCGCTAAAAAACCCTCAGTTTTAGGTCAGAACATTATTACTTCATTAGATTTTGATTTACAAAAAAAGGTAAAAGAAACGCTTTTGGCGGGCGCAAATAATCATGGCGCCGCGGCGATAGTTTTAAATCCAAATAATGGTGAAATTTTATCATTAGTCAGTTTTCCATCGTTTAACAGCAATCTTTTTGTTAAAGGATTTACCGAGGATCAAGAAAAAGAAATTTTTCAAAGTGAATTAAAGCCGCAAGTTAATAGGGCAATTGCTGGTCTTTATCCGCCAGGATCAACAGTAAAGCCGTTCATTGCCGCGGCGGCTTTGGAAGAAGGAATTATCGATAAAAATACAACAATCGAAGACAAAGGACTAATTGAAGTTCCGCATGAATATAATCCAGAGATAACTTATCGATTTTACGGCTGGAAGCGAGATGGACTTGGGCCGGTAAATATTTTTTCCGCAATTGCAAAATCTTCCGATATATATTTTTATTATGTCGGCGGCGGATATTATGGCAAGAATGAAAATTTTCAAGGGCTTGGCGATGGAAAATTACAGCAGTATTACAAAATTTTTGGATTTGGTCAGAAGAGCGGAATTGACTTGCCGGGAGAGCTTTCTGGATTAATTCCAAATGCCCAATGGAAAGAAAAAACAAAAAATGAACAATGGTATCGCGGAGACACTTACAATATTTCAATTGGTCAGGGTGATATTTTAGCAACACCGCTGCAAGTTGCAATCGAGACCGCGATAATTGCTAATGGCGGAACATTGTATAAACCGCATCTATTTTTGAAAAGTATTAATGATAACGGCAATATATTAAATGAAGCAAAACCGCAGATTATTCGCGAAAAATTTATTCGGCAGGCAAATTTGGATATGGTAAAAGAAGGGATGCGCCAGACTGTTGTTGACGGTTCGGCGAAAATGTTAGCCGACTTGCCAATTGAAATCGCGGGCAAAACTGGCACATCAGAACACGGCGAAAGTGAAATTCCTCATGCTTGGTTTACTGCTTTTGCCCCTTATCAAAATCCAGAAATTGTTGTTACTGTTTTGGTTGAAAAAGGGGGCGAGGGGACGACAACCGCGGTGCCAATTGCAAAAGAAATTTTAAAGTGGTATTTTGAGAATAAATAACGCGATACTAATATACTAATGCATACTAATGATACGAATAAACTATCGAAATTCAAAATCCTAAATCCTAAACAAATTCTAATGTTTAAAATCCAAATGTTTCAAACTAAAATTTTACGAAGTAAAATTTATGTTATGTTTTTAATTTTAAGAATTGAAATTTAAGTATTGTTTAGGATTTCGTGCTTAGGATTTAGATTTTTTTTATCAATTCGTATAATTGGTATTCATTTGTATATTAGCATCGATTTATGGTCATTGACGGACAAAAGATCGCCGCGGATATTTTAAAAAAACTGAAAGCTAAAATTAATAAGTTAAAAAAACAAGGCAAAACTTTAAAACTTGCCTGTGTTTTAGTTGGCAAAGATTCCGCTTCCTTGAGTTTTATTAGGCGAAAGGAAAAATCCTGTCAGGAGCTTGGTATTGATTTTAAGCTTTTCCGATTTTCAGAAGATATACAACAAAATATTTTGATTGAAAAAATAAAGAATATCCAAAGAGATCAAAGTTTGTCAGGTTTGATTGTCCAGCTTCCTTTGCCAAAGAATATAAATCAATTTAAAGTTTTAGCACAAATTAAGCCAGAGTTAGATGTTGATTGTTTAGCACCGGAAAATTTAGGAAGATTAACTGCCGGTAGACCTTTAGTTTTACCACCAACAGCCTCAGCTATTTTACATATTCTAAAATTTTATAAAATTAAATTATCTGGCAAGTATATTGTAGTTGTTGGAAGAGGGAATTTGGTTGGTAAACCACTCGCAATCTTATTAACTCAAGAAAAAAATACCGTTACTTCTTGCAATAAATACACAAAAAATTTAGCAAAGATAACATTGCAGGCAGATATTTTAATTTCTGCTGTAGGGAAACGAAATTTAATTACTGGTAAAATGGCGAAGAAGGGGGCGGTTGTTTTGGATGCAGGAACAGTTTTTTATAAAGGAAAGATCAATGGCGATGTAAAATTTAATGAGGTAAAAAAGAAAGCAAAACTAATTTCTTCTGTGCCAGGAGGCGTGGGGCCAGTGATGGTGGTAATGTTGCTTAAAAATATCTTAATATTAGCAAAAAAATTTGTATAAAAATTCAAACCCTTAAAAAAGGGAGAGTCGAACCATTATGTGGATAACTTACTTGACGAATTTTTTGAGTTTGGCAAAATATGGCTATATTTAAGCAAGGATAATAATTTCATACTTTATCATACAACATATGCCCAAAATTATTTTAACAAAAAATGGTCTTCAAAATCTCAAAAAAGAACTTATTGAATTAAAAACTGTAAAACGTCGGGAAATTGCCGAACGCATCCGCCGCGCTATTGAACAAGGCGATTTAACCGAAAATGCCGAGTATGCCCAAGCAAAAGAAGAACAAGCTTTTTTAGAGGGCAGGATCGCAGAAATTGAAAACAAAGTAAAACACGCCGAAGTAATTTCAGAACATAAGACAAAATCAAATATAATAGAGCTTGGTTCAACTTTCAAGGTTAAATTAAACGGTGACGAATTAATTTATACGCTTGTTGGTTCTTCGGAAGCTGACCCAGAACACGGCCGTATTTCTAATGAATCACCTATAGGTCAGGCTTTTTTTGGCAAAAAGACGGGTGATATTGTTGAAGTTCAGACTCCAAATGGGGCAGTAAAATACAAAATATTGGAAATAGAATAGATTTATTTTTTTGTTGTTTTTGGTTATTTTTAGGGAAGTTATTCACTTCCTCTTTTTTGTCTATTTGATATAATAAATCTCAAGCATCAAATGATAATGAGATGCCAAATTATAAGATTCAAACCCTAAACAAATTCTAAATATTTGGTTATTGAATATTAGAATTTTAATATTATTTGTAATTTAGGATTTTGAATTTGGAATTTTTAAATATGTCTCAAGTCTCTATTTTAAAAGAAGCACGATTCGAAAAGCTTAAGAAAATTAAAAAAGCCGGTGTTCCGCCTTATCCTTCAAGAGCGACGCGAACTCATACATGTCATGAGGCTAGTTTAAATTTCGATACTTTAATTAATAAAGAAATTGTTTTAGTCGGCCGTCTTATGCGCTTGCGTTCCCATGGCAGACTGACTTTTTTTGATTTAGTAGATGAAAGCGGCAAAATTCAGATAGTTTTCAAACAGGATAAAATTGGCGAGAAAAACTATAATTTTTTAGAGAATTTAGATATAGGCGATTTCTTGCAAGTTGAAGGCATATTATTTAAAACGAAAACTGGCGAAAAGACATTAGAAGTAAAAGATTTTAAGCTTTTATCAAAATCTTTATCTCCTTTGCCAGAGAAGTGGCATGGTTTAAAAGATATCGAGTTGCGATTGCGCAAAAGATATTTAGATTTGATGATGAATCCAGAAACTCGCAGGATTTTTCAAAAAAAATCGCAGTTAATAGACGCTATCCGCGATTTTTTGACTGACCGCGGTTTTTTAGAGGTTACAACACCAATCTTGCAGCCTCAAGCGGGAGGAGCAGAGGCAAGGCCGTTTGTTACTCATCATAATGTTTTAGATATTGATCTTTATTTGCGCATTGCTCCAGAACTTTATTTAAAAAGATTAATCTGCGGTGGATTTGAAAAAATTTATGAGCTGGGACCTGTTTTTCGCAATGAAGGTATGTCGCGTGAACATTTGCAGGAATTTTTGATGTTGGAATATTATTGGGCTTATAAAAATTTTGAAGATTTGATGAGATTTGAAGAAGAAATGTTTTCTTATTTATTGCCACGTTGTTTTGGAACAATGAAATTTAAATATCAAAATCAGGAATTAGATTTTACTCCACCCTGGCCAAAAATTGATTACCGCAAACTTGTCTTAAAAGAAACAGGAGTTGATTTAACAAAAATCAAAAATCGCGACAAACTCGCCGCAAAAATGAAGGAGATGAAGATTGAATTTGAAAAGAACGCTGGTTTCGGCCGCTTAGTTGATATTTTATATAAGCAAAAATGTCGGCCGCGCTTATTCCAGCCTTGTTTTTTAGTTAATCATCCAATCGCTGTTTCGCCGCTGGCAAAAAAATCCGAACGTGATTCAGAGATTGCCGAACGGTTTCAAGTTGTGGCGGCAGGCAGTGAACTTTGCAACGCTTATTCAGAATTAAACGATCCGCAAGACCAAAAAGAAAGATTTTTAGAACAGGCGAAATTGCGTCAAATGGGTGATGAAGAGGCGCATATTTATGACGAGGATTTTATTGAAGCGCTGGAATACGGGATGCCGCCGGTAGCTGGTTTTGGCATGGGAATTGAAAGATTGCTGGTAGTTTTTATGAATTTGGATTCAGTGCGCGAGGCAGTATTTTTTCCGCAGATGAGGCCGGAAGGGAAAATTCCAAAATCCAAATTACAAATTCCAAATAAATCTCAAAATTCAAATTTCAAAAATTCAAAAACAATTAATCCTGGTATTACACACGGAGAGGCATTGAAATTAGTTAGGAGGTTAGAAAATAAAAATTCTCAAAAGCATTTATTGGCTACTGAAGCGATTATGCGGGCTTTGGCAAGACATTTTGGCGAAGATGAAGAAGTGTGGGGGCTGGCAGGTTTGCTGTACGATATTGATATGGAAGATCCGCGCGCGATTTCTGATATGTCGTTGCAGGGAAAATTAGCTTCCGACCAACTGGCAAAAATTGGTGTAAATGAAATTATTTTGGGGGCAATTCGCGCTCACAACGAAAAAACAGGAGAGCCGCGCGATACTTTAATTAAAAAAGCAATTTTCGCCGCTGATCCGATAACTGGACTTATTGTTGCCTCAACGCTGGTTATGCCTTCTAAAAAATTGCAGGATGTAACGCCGCAGCGCGTTTTAAAAAGATTTAAAGAAAAATCTTTTGCCAAAGGTGCAAATCGTCAAGTGATAAAAAGTTGTGAAGAATTTGGTTTGGATTTAGAAAAATTTGTCGAGATCGGCCTTTTAGCTATGCAAAAAATTTCCAATGATTTAGGATTATAAATATGAAAAATCTTATTTTTCCATTCTTGCTTTTAGTTTTTGCCCAATTTGTTTGGGCAATTTCTTGGCTTTTTACAAAAAAGGCAATGAATATTTTGCCGATTTTTTTAATCTACGCCTTTGAAGCATTAATCGGTTTTGTTATTATTTTGCCGCTTATTATTTATTTTAGTAAAGGATTTTTTCATCTTTCAAAAGTAGCAGTCATTTGGATGATTATTGCAAGCATCACCACTGTTTTAGGAGCAATTGTTTATTATCTTGGATTTCAAAAAATTCCTTTTATTTTTGCTTCTCTAACAACTTTAGTTTTTCCATTTTTTGTTGCTTTTTTGAGTATTATGTTTTTGCACGAACAATTGACTTTAAAATTTTTCATTGCCGCGGCGCTGATGGTTGCTGGGTTTTTGGTGTTAGTATTATAAATAGCGGTTAGCGTATAGCGGTTAATGGGTTAGTGATTAATAAAATCACTAAACGCTAATCTCTAATCTCTAAACGCTAAACTATGATAGTTATGGTTTTTGGCACATTTGATTTTTTGCATCGCGGGCATTTAAATTTTTTTAAGCAGGCAAAAAAATACGGCAAAAAATTAATCGTCGTTGTCGCCCGCGATGTTAATGTTAAAAAGGCAAAAAGGCATTTGCCGAAATTTTCCGAAAAGAAAAGATTAGAAAATATCAAAAAAATAAAATTAGTTACCAAAGCGATTTTAGGCGATAAAAAAGATTATTTTAAAGTCATTAAAAAAGAAAAGCCAGATGTGATTTGTTTGGGTTATGATCAGAAAATGAAAATTTTGCTGTTAAAAAAGAAACTAAAAAAAATAGGACTTGTTAAAACAGAGGTTTATCGACTTTCAGCTTACAAGCCGCAGATATATAAATCGTCAAGACTGAAAATTAAACAAAAGGTGTCATCCTGAGCGTAAGCGAAGGATCCCCTGGTTAGCAGAGGGATTCTTCGGTCGTCCCGATAAATCGGGACTCCCTCAGAATGACGCATAGTTTTCAATGACCCTACCTCAACTACATCGCTTTATTGCATTTCTTCAAAAAAAATATGATGTTTTTGCTCCGGTAAAATTCGGCGCAGATTTAGAAGTGAAAAAAATTGAAAATCCTAAAGAGGTTGTTTTAGATGGTCGAATGCCGCTTCATTCTTTTAAAGAATTTTTTGTTCCGCCAGAAGAATGTCTTTTTGAATATTACGGGACAAAATTAAAAAAACCAAAGCTTAAGATGCGGCCGCGCGTCATTTTAGGAATGACGATTTTTGATTTAAAAGCTTTTCATTTATATCAGCATGAATTTGAAAAAGATCCATATTACCAAGAACGGATGAAAAATACTATTGTTATTGGTCAAAGTTATGTAGCAAGACAGGAATTGCAGACTTTTAATATTTTTCAGGAAAATTACGAAGAAAATATTTTAGAACATCTGCAGTTTGATATATTTTTGGAAAGAGTCGGGCCAGCCTTTAAAGTTTTAGCTGGTTCGCAGCGCGGCCATAAAACTTTAGAAGAAGCAAAAATTTTTGATTATGATTATGTTCAGTTTGCTGGTTTGATTCCTGAACAAGGACGAGATAAAAAAATGCTGGCAATTCGCGAAAAAATGAAATTTCGCCATAACCCAAAAATTTGGGAAGAGCTTGGAAAAAGATGTATTGAATGCGGAAAATGTACGATTGTTTGTCCAACTTGTTATTGTTTTAGGATTGATGATAAACCCAAAGGCAAAAATCGCGGGGAACGAGTAAGGTGCTATGATTCTTGTTTTTATCATGATTTTTCAAATGTTGCCGGCGGGCATAAATTTTTAGACACCACGGCGAAACGCATTCATTTTTGGTATGAACATAAATTTGTTAGAATTCCGGATAAATTGCAGTTTCCCGGCTGCGTTGGCTGCGGCCGCTGCACCAAAGTTTGTCCAGTGGGAATTGATATAAATAAGACAATTGAGAAAATACTTAGATCTTAAAACATGTAACGTATAACATGTAACGCAAATTGATGTTACAAGTTACAAGTTACAAGTTACACGATTGTGTTTAATCCATACCAGACCCATGAAGTAAAAATTATAGATATAATTAAGGAAACGCCAAACACCCGGCGATTTATTTTAGCTTTTAAGGAGAAAAAAATCCAAAAAGTTTTTGATTTTGTTCCTGGCCAGATTTTGGAAGTTTCCTTGCCGCCTTATAACGAAGCGCCGTTTGCTTATTGTAGTTCTCCTTTGCATCACGAATATTTTGAGATAACCATTCGAGCAGTGGGAAGTTTGACAAATGCAATGCACAAGTTAAAAAAAGGCGATACCTTTGGCGTACGCGGTCCGTATGGCAATGGCTGGCCAATGCAGGAAATTAAAAATAGAAATATTTTAATGATTGCCGGCGGCATTGGTTTAATTCCTTTTCGGCCGTTGATAAAATATATTTGTGAAAATTCAGAGGAATTTACTAAAAATATACAGCTTTTTTACGGCGCAAAATCAGAAGATGATCTAATTTTTAAGAAAGAATATAAAAAATGGTGTAAGAATATTAATTTGCATATTACCTTAGACCGCGGCAAGCCAAAAAAAGTTGCCGGACTTTTTTGCGATATTGGCTTAATTACAACTTTGTTTGATAAGGTAAAAGTTTTTCCTAAGTCTTTAGCGCTAGTCTGCGGTCCGCCGATTATGTGTAAATTTGTTGTTCGAAAGCTAAAAGCTTTGAGGTTTTCAGATCGCGATATTTATCTGTCGCTTGAGCGAAAAATGGAATGCGCCGTTGGCATTTGCGAACATTGCGCTGTCGGCTCGTTTTATGTTTGCAAAGATGGACCGGTTTTTCAGTGGAGTGAGATTAAGCATATTAAGGACGTTATATAATAAATCCAAAATTACAAATCACAAATTACAAACAATACCAAAATTCTAATGATGAAAATTCAAAACATCGCGAATTTTGAATTTTGAATTTAGGTATTACCGATTAAATTTGGTTGATTTTTTTCCGTTACAGGTGAGTGTTCTTTTAAATCTGATGTAGCTTGTAGTCCATTTAAGAAATGCGGATGGCGTGCGTGTTCCCCGAATCTGTCCGAGTAG